>JAZSJA010000002.1:0-52477 GCA_045534095.1 Acutalibacteraceae bacterium
TGCTGATTGTGTTTTGATTAGTATTTAAATCCATTGCCATTTTAATTTGAGAAATACCTTTTGCTTTTCTAAGTTCACGTATTTTCATAAAAACACCCCTTGACATTATTATCCCACAATGGTATAATAAAAATATCCCAAATTGGGATATTTAAAAGGAGGTTAAAAAAATGAAAAAATTAGTTAGTTTAGTAGTAGTTTTTGTTTTAGCACTTAGCTGCTTTGTTGGTTGTGAAAGTAGCGAAATAAGTAATGAAATAAGCAGTGAAATAAGTAGTAAAATAAATTTTAAAGATGGGCCTACTCTTAGAGAAGTGGAAAGTGATGTTGCGTCGTACATAAGGGGTAGAGGCTACTCGACGCTATCAACAGAATTTGAATTTACAGACGTTGAGTATGATAATACAACAGATACATGTATTGTTTCTGTTTCTTCTACTGTTTATGAGTTAAGAGATAGCAGTAGGACACAAAGAGCAGGTTTTAGGTTGACTTATAAGCGATCTACTGATGGAACTTGGGAACAACAAGGAGAGTATCCTCAAATTACATCGGGCTTTTTCCCTGACATAAGATGATTTGAGTATATTTAAGCGTATGTTTAAAGGAGAAAATAAATATGTTAAAGACTAAAAAATCAAAAATTATTGTTGGGATAATTTCTTTGTTTTTTGTGATTTTTGTTTTTGGTATTGTTTGGTTTTTCACAGCCTCAGAGTATGCTCATTTTAAAACGGTATCAGAAGAAGCACTAGATATTGCCGGTAATATAGGAACAGGGGATTATTATTTCACGCTAGATACAAAGTTTTCTGAAGTTCCGTTTGAAGAAATGAGCGATTTTCAATATAGATTGCATTTGAAATCTGAAGAAAAAGCAATTAAAGCTATAAAATACACTAATTTAAAATTGGGATTTGATGATTCTCTTTATAGTCGTATGTTAGAAACGACGGCTAATATGGGGGAGCAATACGAAGAAAATGATAAATATATCGTTTCTTGGAGTTTTGCTAAAGACGATGGTTTAGAAGTTAAATATAAAATTAAAAACATATTATTTTAAGAGGTAAAAAATGAATAAAAGGTTGATTTTAAAAAGTTTAGTATTTTTATTGGTTTTTAGTGTTCTTTTAACTTTGATAGGTTGTAATAAAAAAAGCAACGACGAAAAAAGTAGTAATGAAAAAACAATTACATATACGAAATATACTGAAAGAGGCATTAGCTATGAAGTACCTCGTGAAATGTTCGAAGCAGAAGGCAATAATGCTATTTTTGAAATGACTGTTAACGAGAGTATGACAGATGACATTCATGATTATTTCTTTGAAACGTATATACTTGAAATGTATTCATCAATGAATTTGCGTAAGGTGGATGTAGTAAATTCAGGTAATGGCAAACATGAAATTTATGTATATGAGGGAAATGGAAATTTGGTTGATGGAATGCATCAAGTCAATATTGCGGGTATTGGTTATAATGATGCTATTTATGTGTATATTTTTATATGGGATGATTTTTATACAAGTGATGAGATTTTCCCGCATTTTCTTAATTCAATAGAATAAACTATTTGAAATGAGGTCTTGAATATGAAAAATATTTTATTCTTTATAATATTTATGTTTTTATGTGCTATTTTAATCTGTGGTTGCGACTCTGAATCTGAACTCGAAAGAGCAAAAAAAGACGAGAAAGTAGCTCAAGAACGCTATGAAGATGCAGTTGATGATTATTATGATTTGATAAAAGATAAAGCGACATACGATTATTATCAGCAACAGTTTTAGCATTGGATTATAAACGTTAATTTTCAAAATAGTCGAAGTGTGTTTTTAGTGCATACTTCGGCTATTTTTCTCTTGACATAATATTCCGTTTTGTGTATAATAATTTTGTTGAAATATCAACAACGAATGGAGATAATTTATGGTAAACAGATTTGAAAGATTTTCCTTTGCAATTTCCGAGATACATCGTTTTTGGCATAAAATCGCATCAGATGAAATGACAAAACTCGGTCTTAAAGGGCCTCACATAGTTTATTTGGTTGCACTTAAAAGATTTCCCAAAGGCGTAACTGCTGCTGAGCTTTCTGAAATGTGCGGCAGAGATAAATCGGACGTATCTCGTGCCATTGCGGCTATGCAGGAAAAAGGTTTGGTTGCAAAGCAGGGTGTTAATCAGAATTTATATCGTGCCAAGCTCACTCTTACCGCTGAGGGTAAAAAAGCGGCTGCCCATATAAGCGAAAGGGCAGGTCTGGCAGTTGAAATGGGTGGCAAAGGTCTTTCGGATGAGGATAGAGAGAATTTTTACAACGCTCTTGAGCTTATAGCCGTTAATCTTGGTAATATAAGCAAAGATGGTTTGCCGGAATAATATTTAAAATAAATTAAATGGGCTGTAAAAAACGTCCCAAATAAAAAAGACTACAAACTTATCCAAAAAGGATAGGAATGTAGTCTTTTTTTGCGATATGATGTAGTCGATGAAAAACAAAATAATCTACAATTTACCGTTTAGAGTTTTAATGCTCAACCCACTCAATAAAATGGTAACTATCCATTATTTGGAAATACTTTGCAAGCCGTTCGTAAAGTGGATGTGCTTCACTTCCAAACTTGTTATTCACAAGGTTGCCAATGGCAGTTATATCTCGTTTACCATCTATTAAAGGCCATATAAAGCTGCCGAATTTATCCAAATGTATTTGGCTTACTTTAGGCTTTTTAAAAATCAGTTGAGCAAACTTGTTGGCAAATCCGGTATTTTTGATTTTTAGAGTTACAATGCCTTTTGTACTCTCGCTCCATTTTATCTCTTTTGTATGGGTGGGAATTTTGTTTAAATAATTTTTTGTTATAATGTTTTTGCCATTTTCTTTCATAATTATTGGGATTTCCTCCTTCTTGACTGTGTAGAGGAGATTTTTTTGTTCCAAATTGTAAATTTCAATAGGCATAAAATCATTAGTCCAAATACCACTATGCTACTGATTTCGCCCGCCCAAAGAGGAAGGCTCAAACGCTTTGAAACATCTAAAGTATCGCTTGCTCCGACAATTGCAATTACGGCAAGAATTACACCAATAAGACCCTCACCGGCAATCATACCCGAGCAGTATAAAATCCCCTTTGAGACGATTTTATCTTTTCTTTTAGTATCTTTAATCCTTTCAAAGAAAAGCCGTATAAGTCCACCAATCATAATGCAGGCACTTAGTTGTACAGGCAGATAAATGCCAATGGCAACCGGAAGCACCGGTATGCGTAGAATTTCTACAATAATTGCAATAAATATACCAATTAAAATAAGCCCCCAAGGGAGATTCCCACCCATAATTCCTTCAACAACCATCTTCATAAGGGTTGCTTGAGGTGCACCGATTTCGTTAGAGCCAAAGCCCCAAGCGGCATCCAAAAGATAAAGGGTGGCACCAATAGCAAGAGAGGCGGAAATAACACCGATAATTTCGCCGTATTGTTGCTTTTTGGGGGTTGCACCTAAAAGGTATCCTGTTTTAAGGTCTTGGGAGGTGTCACCTGCAATAGCCGCAACAATACAAATTATAGAGCCTATTGCAATAGCCGCTTGCATACCGCTCGCCCCAACCTGACCGCAAAGCTTTAAAATCAAGGTTGCCATAAGAAGGGTCGCAATAGCCATACCCGAAATGGGATTGTTAGAGCTTCCCACAAGTCCCACCATACGGGAGGAAACAGTGGCAAAGAAAAATCCGAAAATCACAACAATAACGGCACCTATAAGGGATACGGGAATTGCGGGTACAAGCCATACCAAAAGCGTTAAAACGAGAATTGCTATAAGCACAGCCTTCATATTTATATCCTGTGAGGTGCGTTTTTTACTATTATCACCTTTAAGGTTAAAGCCTTTCATAGAATCGTTAAAGGTACGAACAATTAAGGGTAAAGATTTAAAAAGGCTTATAATTCCCCCTGCCGCAAGAGCTCCGGCACCAATGTAACGTATATAGGTGCCCCATATTCCGACGGCACCACTTGTGGCATAAATTTCGCCAATTGCTTCGCTGCCGGGATAAAGGGTAAGGGTATTGCCGAAAATAACAATAGTTGGAATAATAACAAGCCAGCTTAGCAGCCCGCCAGAAAACATATAAGATGCAATTTTAGGTCCGCAAATGTAGCCTACGCTCATAACAGCGGGATAAATTTGCGTGCCGACCGCACCGGGATAATTCTTCAAGGAACCCTCTAAATTAACCTCAGATGGAACTATTTTAAGTCCGTCGATTATAAATTTAAAAAAGGCGGCAAACCCCATACCTGCAAATACAGTAGATGCAGTAGTGTCGCCACCTTCACCGGCCAGCATAACCTCTGCACAGGCCTTGCCCTCAGGGTAGGGAAGTACCCCGTGTTCTCTGACTATTAGTGCATTCCTAAGAGGAATCATAAAGAAAACTCCAAGCAATCCTCCGAGGAGAGCGATTATGCTTATTGTTAAAATGTCAGGCTTTTCCATAACCCCGCTTTTTGCCCAAAGAAAAAGGGCGGGCAAGGTGAATATAGCACCTGCCGCAACCGATTCACCTGCCGAGCCTATAGTTTGCACAAGGTTACTTTCAAGCACCGAGTTTTTGCGTAAAATAATCCGTATAACACCCATTCCTATAACTGCAGCCGGGATTGAAGCGGAAATCGTCATACCTACTCTAAGTCCCAAATAAGCGTTAGCGGCACCAAAAATTACTGCCAAAAGAACCCCAACAATAATTGAGGTTAGGGTAAGCTCCGGCGTGATTTTTTCTGCAGGAACGTAGGGCTTAAAATCATTTTGTTTTTCCATACTAAAATCCTTTCGTTTAAAAAGAAAAACATAAGATTTTAGCGAAAAACAACCTAGTTTGCGTTTTGGTTTATTGTTTCTTCGCTAATCTTTGAAAAAATGAATTTTTGCCCTGAATAAAGACCGGTATAACCCGAAATAGCAAAGCTTATTATTGCACTCAATGCCAAATAAATAATGGCTTTTCCGCTGAATATTTCCATACAAATAAAGATGGTGGCAATGGGACAGTTGGTAACTCCGCAAAACATTGCAGCAATACCCAAAGCGGCGGCAAAGGCAGGATCTAAGCCCAGCAAAAGACCCATACTTGCTCCAAAGGTTGCACCAATAAACAAGGTTGGCACTATTTCTCCGCCTTTAAAACCAACTCCGATTGTAATAGCGGTAAATATTATTTTTAAAATAAACGCTTCATAACGTACGTTGCCGGTATGAAAAATTTTTTCTATTATTTCCATTCCGCCGCCATTATAGTCGGTAGTTCCCAAAATAAGAGTCAGCAACACTATCAAGATACCACCGATAAAAATTCTCAAAAATTCATTTTTAAAATATTTTTTGAAGAATTTATGTGAAATATGCATTGTCTTGCAAAAAAATATACTAACAATGGCTGCCGATACGGAGATTATTGCAACCTTATAAGAAATTTCAAAATTAAAATCGGGAACTGTTTTTAAAGCAAATCTTTCGGGATGAAGATTAAATAAGTGTGACACGTAAAAAGCGGAGTAAGATGATATTATTCCGGGCAGTAGTGCGGCAGAACAAAATTCCCCAACGCTTACTACCTCAATGGCGAAAACAAAAGCACCCAAAGGAGTGCCGAAAACAGCTGAAAAAACAGCACCCATTCCGCACATTGTTAATATGTGAGCGGATTTATTATCTAGTTTTAAAATTTTTCCTACAAAAGATGAAACGCTACCTCCAAGTTGAAGTGCGGCGCCTTCGCGTCCGGATGAACCACCACAAAGGTGGGTGATTACCGAGCCTATAAATATGGCGGGTGCAAGCAAAATCCTAATTCTTTTTTCTCCTCTGACGTTTTTAAAAACTTCATTGGTTCCCAAATTTGTTACACGGCAAAGCTTATAAATTAAAACTATGATAATACCGCCAAGAGGAAGGAAGTATAAAATCCAATTATTAGCTTTTCTAAGTTCTGTCACAAAGCTGATTGATTTGGCAAAGCTTACACCTAAAAGACCGCAAACTCCACCAATTAAAGTTCCTAAAAATAACCATTTAAAAATATTTAAATAGTAGCTTTGGGTTTTTGTTATTTTTTTAAAAATGTTTTCGTTACAGTTCAATAGAAACAACCTCTTATAAATATCACTCTATCCAACCAAAGAATTTGAAATTTTCGCCGTATTCAATTTCTTCTATATCACAATAATCAATTTGCCATTTACCTGTAAATCGGCGGATAACTCCACCGTGACTTACAACAATTATTTTTTTATATCCTAAAGTATAATATTTGTCAATTACAGGTTTTATTCGGCTTATAATCTCGGTTAGAGATTCCCATTTTTTTGTTTCGCCTTTTGGGACCTCGCCCGAACACTTAATAAAATCTAAATTCAAGGCCTTGGCTTCTTCGGTACCCTTTACCATAAAGGTTTTATCGAAAATTTGCTCGTGCAAATCGGTTTCCACAGCGAGTTCAAGCCCTGTGCTTTTGGAGATAACCGCCGCCGTTTGAAGAGCCCTTGTGTATGGCGAGGAAACAATAAGCTGGGCTCCCTCTAAAATAGGATTTTTTGAAACCGATTCAGCTTGGTCGATTCCGTTAGGCGTAAGTGGAGCAAACTCTCTGCCCAAGCCTATAAAGTTTTTGGAGTCAACTATATTAAAATCGGGTTCGCCGTGACGAATAAAAACAATTTTCATAGTATTAGCTCTTTATAACAGATTTCTTTTCTTTTGTCTTTTCAAGATGTTTAAGGTATAAAATTTCGGTTGCAAAGGCAAGCTTTGTAATAACGTTTTTCTTTGTGGGATAACAGTAAAAGGAATCCTTTTCGGTGGAAATATCTAAGCAGTCAAAGGGCTTGATATAGCAGTAATCATATTCTATATGCAAGCTGTTTGTTTCAAGTGGGGTTCGGTTTATTTCGTAATCCTCACCTCTATAATGACCTTCCAAAACAAATCCCTTTTCGGGGTTATGGGTTAACCTTGCTTTGCCCAGAGGGATAAATCTCCAACAACGGGGTAGGGAGTAAACCTCAACCTCATCACTAAAGGAGTATTCACCATTTTCAATTTGTTTTTCAACCTGAGTGCGTTCCCATCTGAACCAATCGGGAATATGTGGAAATTCAGTTTCTCCGTTAAGTGCAGAAAGGGATCCATCTTCATTAAAGTTCCAACGCTTGCCGCAGTGAGTACAGAAAATCTCGCTTCCTTTAGAATCCATTTTTGATTCGGTAAGGCAGTGAGGACATTGATAAAGCACCTTGTGTAGCCCTTCGGCTCTGAAGGGTTCTTTTATAAGAATGCCATTTTCCTTTTGATAGCGATAATCATCGTAATCCAAAGCCTTTTTAACTGCTTCGTTTATTTGGTCAACCGACATTGATTTTATTTCTTCGGCGGTTAAAATCTGCGTCATGGTAGTGTGGAGAGGCACCTTGCGTTTTTTTCTGAAATTCCAAAAGGGGGAATGGAGATGGTTTCCATGATGCACTACCGCCACAACGGGTACCTTGTTAAGCTTAATAAGTTTTCCAAGAGATTCAGGCATATAAGACGTTATACCGCAGGGAGAGTAACGAGCCTCGGGGTACATCGAAAGTATGTCACCCTTTTTAAATACTCGGTTAATAGATTTTATCAGGTGCATATCGCGGGTGTATTTTCTGGTGCAAATTCCACCTATAAGTGTTAAAAGCCAAGGACGACGATAGTAGCCGTCGATACTCACAACGTTGTTTACTCGGTGGGGTAGGGTACCCATAGCCGTAAGTTCAAAATCAATAAAATACATATGATTACTAAGCATCATATAGGGGGGCTTCAAACCCTCCATATTTATTTTTTCAACCTTGTACTTTTTGTTAAGGAGCATAATTTTTGAAAGCAACCATATAAGCCATACTATTACAATAGGTTGTCTTATGGGATATTTTGCGGTGTTATAAGTTTTTTTGTTTTTATAATTTACTTCCTTTTTCATTAAAATATCACATCCTATTCATAAATTTTACACTATCCACCCCTAAAAAGCAAGATATTTAATTTTTCAACAATTTTTTTCCTTGAAAGAATAATCCTACTTTGATATAATTGAATCATACTAATAAAGTAGGTGACAGTATGACTGCAGTATATATTATTTTGGGCATTTTAGGGGGAACGGTATTCCTTGCTTTGCTTATAGCCTTTGTATGCTTTATGATTACCTTTTATGGTATTCCTGAAAAGCAAACCGATGAATATAAAATTCCGCCGGGAGAAATTTATGAGCCCTATCGGGATACCATGGTAGAATGGATGAAAGAGGTTAGAGAAATGCCCTCTAAAGAGGTTAAAATAACATCTTTTGACGGCCTTACCCTTTACGGAAAATATTACGAATATTCTAAAGATGCCCCTATTGAGCTTATGTTCCATGGATATAGAGGAACGGGCGAGAGAGATTTATGCGGCGGCGTTCAACGTTGTTTTAAGCTTGGTAGAAGTTGCCTTATAGTAGACCAACGTGCGGCAGGCAGAAGCGATGGCAGAGTAATAACTTTTGGTATTAGAGAAAGCCGTGACTGCCTTAAATGGATTGATTATATAATAGAAAATATAAACAAAGATGCCAAAATTATAATAACCGGAATATCTATGGGAGCGGCTACAGTTACCATAGCGGCGGGGGAGGACTTACCAAAAAACGTTATATCCGCCCTTGCCGATTGCGGCTACACCTCACCCGAGGCGATTATAAAAAAGGTTATAGCCGATTTTAAAATGCCGCCCAAACTTATGTATCCTTTCATAAAACTTGGTGCAAGGCTTTTCGGCAGACTTAATTTAGATGAATATTCCCCCATAAAAGCTATGGAAAATTGCAAAATCCCCATAATTTTTATTCATGGCACAACGGATGATTACGTGCCTTATGAAATGAGTGTGGAGAATTTTAACAGATGTACCCATAAATGCAAAAAGATGGTAACGGTTGAGGGAGCAGGTCACGGTCTTGCATATCTTGTAGATACCGAAGGCTATTTCAGGGCAATAGAAGAATTTAACGAGATGCTTTATGATGAGCAAATAAAATCAAAAAAATAAGTGAAATTCCAAAAAAACAAGGCTGAAGGGTTGCAAAACCCTTCAGCCTTGTGTTATAATATCTTTTAATTAAAAATCCAGGAGGATTACCTTTATGAAAACTTTAATGTTGGGTAATGAGGCCGTTGCTCGCGGTCTTTATGAAGCAGGGTGTAGCTTTGTTTCAAGCTATCCCGGTACCCCTAGTACCGAAATTACAGAATACGTAGCAAAATACAGTGAGGTATATGCCGAATGGGCACCAAACGAAAAGGTTGCTATGGAATCGGCTTTTGGTGCCGCTTTAGCCGGTAAAAGAAGCTTTTGCGGTATGAAGCACGTTGGTCTTAACGTTGCCGCTGATCCGCTTTTTACCATCAGCTATACAGGTGTAAACGCAGGTATGGTTATTGCTGTTGCAGATGATGCCGGTATGCACTCTTCACAAAATGAGCAGGATTCCCGTCACTATGCATTAAGCTCTAAAATTCCTATGTTAGAGCCTGCCGATTCGGCCGAGGCTATTGAATTTACCAAGCTTGCTTATGAGCTTTCGGAGAAGTTTGATACCCCTGTGCTTATTAAAATGTGCACCCGTGTTTCACATTCGCAGAGTGTTGTTGAGCCGGGCGAAAGGGTAGAGGCCGGCAAAAACTATGAGAAAAACCCCCAGAAATACATAATGATGCCCGGTAATGCAAAGCTTCGTCATCCTATTGTGGAGCAGCGTACCAAAGATTTAACAGAATACGCCGAAACTGCCCCTATTAACGTAATTGAAAAGGGCGAAAGCAGTAAAATGGGTATTATTACCTCCTCCACCTCTTATCAGTACGTTAAAGAGGTATTTGGTGATAAATATCCTGTTTTCAAGCTGGGTCTTATTTGGCCTATGCCCGAAAAGGCAATTTTGGATTTTGCTGCATCGGTTGAGGAGCTTATTGTTGTAGAGGAGCTTGACTCCTTTATTGAAGCTCATTGCCGCAACTTAGGCCTTAATCCAAGGGGCAAGGAAATTTTCTCTAATATTGGCGAAATTAGTCAGAATATAGTTGCTGAGAAGTTTGGCGTTAGTACCGAGGTTGGAGCAAGCATTGACGCTGTAATTCCTGTTCGCCCTCCCGTTATGTGTGCAGGTTGTCCTCACCGCGGACTTTTCTACACCCTTTCCAAAAATAAAATTACGGTTATTGGCGATATCGGTTGCTACACCTTAGGTGCCGCCGCCCCCCTTAACGCCATTGATGCCGTTGTTTGTATGGGTGCCTCTATTTCGGGACTTCATGGCTTCAACAAGGCTCAGGATAATGCATCATCAGGTAAATCCGTTGCAGTTATTGGTGATTCTACCTTTATGCACTCCGGTATGACCGGTCTTGCAAACATTGCATATAACAGCTCTAATTCTACCGTAATTATTTTAGATAACTCTATCACCGGTATGACAGGCCATCAACACAACCCAACCACAGGTTATAATCTTAAAGGTGATCCCGCCTCTAAAATCGATTTGGAGGCACTTTGCAAATCAATCGGTATTAAACGAGTAAAAGTTGTTGATCCTTATGATTTAGCAGAATGTGATAAAGTAATTAAAGAGGAGCTTGCGGCAGAGGAGCCTTCGGTTATTATCTCACGCCGTCCTTGTGCTCTTCTTAAATACGTTAAATACAATAAACCTCTTGTTGTTGATACAGACAAGTGCAAGAGTTGTAAAATGTGTATGAAAATCGGTTGTCCTGCTATTAGCATGAAGGATGGAAAAGCTGTTATTGATAATACCCTTTGTACAGGTTGTGGCGTTTGCGAACAGCTTTGTAAGTTTGACGCACTTAAAAAAGGTGAGGAGGCATAAAAATGGGAACTAAAAATGTAATGATTGTCGGCGTAGGCGGACAGGGTAGCCTTTTAGCCTCTAAACTTTTAGGTAAACTTTTGCTTACAAAGGGCTATGATATTAAGGTGTCTGAGGTTCACGGTATGAGTCAACGCGGTGGTAGCGTTGTAACCTACGTTAGATTTGGCGATAAGGTTTATTCTCCAATTATAGATAAAGGCGAGGCAGATTTCATTGTTTCTTTTGAAATGTTAGAGGCTGCACGCTATACTGAGTTTTTAAAGCCAAATGGTAAAATTATCACCAATACTCAAAAAATCAACCCTATGCCCGTAATTACAGGTGCAGTAGAATATCCTGCTGAGCTTGATGAAAAAATCAAGGCGGCAGGTGTGGATTTGATTGCTGTTGACGCTCTTTCTTTAGCAGAAGAGGCAGGTTCATCAAAAGCGGTTAATATTGTTCTTATGGGTGTTCTTTCAAAGTATTTTGATTTTACTGAGGAGGAGTGGAACAAGGCTATCGAAAGTAGTGTTCCACCCAAGTTCTTAGAACTTAATAAAAAGGCATTTGCTTTTGGTAGAGAAGTATAATTTATGCTTAATATGTAACATAAAGATACTACTTAAAAAGGGATGTTGAAAAATGTTCAAATTTGTTAAAAATTCAAATACCATAGACATTATAGGTGGTAATACGGTATTTAAAAATATTTCTCTTTCAGTTAAAACTGAAGATAATAAGGTTTTTAATCTTCCAATAACCGAAATTTCAGATACTGAGATTTACGGCTCGGTTAGCGAAGCCGAGGCTAGAGTTAAACTAAATGAAAAGGATGGCTTTGTAACTCTTTTAGCCGAGGGTGGGCTTATTCGTGACCGTTCAAAAGGTCAGTTCTATGACCATTCCAATACAAATCTTAATGCTAATTCGGCTTTTTCCTTAACTTTTAGTGAAATTGAAAATTTAAAAAGCTATACCGCAAGTAATTTAACTACTTTTTGGACTCAAAACGACGTTATAGGCAGTAGTGATATTAAAGAGGTTAAACCTAAAACACAAGCCATCGTTTATGAGGGCGAGGGTGCCTACGGTTGTCTTTTTGCTACCTGCGATAAAGAATACAAGAGTGCTTTTTCAGGTAGCGAAGCCGGACTTTCGGTGTCCTTACAATCCTATAAAAGAGGTTTGATGAACTTTTCTTCGGTGCTCTTTTTCTTTGCAACTGATAAAGATCCTTATTTTCTACCTCAAAAAGTTACCACTTATGGTCTTAAATTTCTTGGTAAAAAGGCGGCTCCCGCAAGGGAGAAACGTTACCCTGAAATATTTGAATATCTCGGTTGGTGCAGTTGGGATGCATTCCCTTATTGCATAAACCATCAAGGACTTTTGGATAAATTTGAAGAGTTTAAAACTAAAAATATTCCTGTTAAATGGGGTATTTTAGATGATATGTGGGCAGTTCTTGATGGTGAAAACAACTCTGAAGTTATGCACGACCGCAAACTTGTTGATTTTAAAGCCCATCCCGATCAATTCCCCAAAGGTCTTAAAGGCGCAGTTAGTGAGGTTAAAGAAAAGTATGACGTTAAATTGGGTGCCTGGCATCCTCTGGAGGGCTATTGGTATGGCTTCGCTCCTGATGGTGTAACGGCAAAAGAATATGCAAAATATCTTACCCAAAATGATGATGTAAGACTTGTTGTCAAGCCAACAATAGAGGATATGTTTGGCTATCATAACGCATTTTATACCTATCTAAAGGATGCAGGTATTGATTTTGTAAAGGTAGATTGCCAAAGCTCAATTGAGTGGTTCTACCGTAATATGGGTACTGTTGGCGAGGTCGCAGATGCCGTTCATACCGGTATTGAGGGTGCAGTTGGACTTAATTTTGATGGCACTATAATCAACTGTATGGGTTGTGCTACCGAAAATATTTGGAATCGTCCAAATAGTCTTATAAACCGTTGCAGCGGTGACTTCTTACCTGAGGATAGAAATTGGTTTATAGACCATATTATTCAGTGTACTTATACCTGTTATTTCTATTCGGGACTTTTTAAAGGTGACTTTGATATGTTCTGGACAGATGATGGTCAGGCTGTTAAAAACTGTCTTCTTCGTGCAATAAGCGGCGGTCCCGTATACGTTAGCGACAAACTTGGCAGAAGTGTTGCGGAAAGACTTTTGCCCCTCGCTTTGGCAGATGGTAAAGTGCTCCGCTTGAATAATTCCGCAGTTCCTACCGCTGATTGCCTTATGGAAAACCCAATAAATTCTAAAAAGCCTTATAAGGTGTGGAATGCTAGCAATAATGGTTTTGTTGTTGCCGCATTTAATTTAGATAGTGGCGAAAAACCTGTACAAGGTAAAATTTCGCCCTTTGAGTTGCCAAACGCAAACAATGATAAATACTTGAATTATGATTTCTTTAATGGCACCATGGATATTTTAAACAAGGGCGACACCATTGCAGTTGAACTTAACAATTACGACGATTATAAATTCTGTAATTTTATACCCGTTGTAGATGGATTTGCACCAATAGGTCTTGTAGATAAATACGTAACCTCTGCAACCTATGAAAAATTTGGCGAAAACAAATATAACGTTTTGAATGGCGGAAAATTTGCATTTTATAGTGAAACTAAGCCTGAATGTGTATACGTGGATGGAAAAAAAGTTTCCTTTACCGCTAAAAATAATTATTATTTGGTGGATTTGGGAGAAATTAGCACCTCACACATTCTTGAATTTGAATTTTAAATAATTAGTAATAAAGATAGGTGAAAAAGTCTACCTTTGTTTTTTGAAAAAATTTGGTTAATCGTCTTTATTTTAGTATATTTTATTTTTGTTTTGTGTATTTATAAAAATCAAAAATGTTGTAAAATAAGCTTATAGGAAGTGAAAATATGGCTTTTTCGTTTGTTGCAGAACTTAATTTAAAGGATAAAACCCAAATAAATATAACCCCCGAAATTCAAAAAACTTCTGATGGATTTATATTAAAAATTCCTGCCGAAAAAGTCCCACAAGATGCTGATTATATAGATATTTCACCCAATAGCGTAATTGGAATCCCGGGTGACAACGGTTATTTTGTTATGCCGTTTCAGTATTCTGATTTCCTTTGTGAATTTAAGTGCGGTGAGGACTGTGAACGTGAATACACCCTTTATTCTATGCCTATTTTTGGCTTTAAAAATGGAGATGCCGCACTTCTTGCCGTTGTAAGTTCTATGGCGTGGGAATATAAAATTATAATCAGGCGTCAAAATAACAAATACTACGCATTCCCGCGTTTTAATCTTACAGGTTATGGTGCGTATGAGGATATTATAATTGAATATTTTGAACTTAAAGGTGAAAATGCCAACTATGTTGGTATGGCTAATCGGTACAGAGAATACCAATACAAGCGCGGCGCATTTAAAACTCTTAAGGAAAAAATAGCAGAACGTCCCTTCCTTAAAGGCATTGCCGATTCGGTAAATATACGAATACGTATGGGTTGGAAACCTGCTCCCTCAGAAATTTTTGAGCAGACTGTTGAAAATGAGCCTGAAATGAAGGTGGCGATGAAATTCAATCGCATTTTGGATCTTGTTGATGAAATGAAGGCGTCGGGCGTAAAAAATGCAGATATATGCCTTGTCGGTTGGAATCGAAAGGGTCACGACGGAAGATGGCCTGAGGCATTTCCTGTCGAGGAGGCTTTGGGTGGTGAGGAAGAACTTGTAAAAGCTATTAAAAAGACTGAAAATGCAGGTTATACCATAAACGCCCACACAAATTCAAGCGATTCCTACAGTATTGCAAAAAACTTTAATATTGATGATTCTATTGTTAAAGAAGATGGTGAGATTTGTAGGGGACATTTTCCGTGGTCGGGCGGAAAGGCTTACATAATTTGCCCAAAGTGTGGATATAAAACCTGTAGAGAAAACCTTGAAAAATCTCGTAAACTCGGTTTTAACGGTATGCATTATATTGATGTTTTAGGTACGGTACCGCCAAGGGATTGTTTTTCCGATAAACATCCCATAACCAAAAAGCAGGGGGGAGAATACTTTTTTAAAACCCTCCTTGAGGCAAAAAATCTTTTTGGCGGCGTATCTTCTGAGGGTGGATATGATTATCTTATAGGTGTGCTGGATTATGCCCTTTATACCTGTTCAAATCTTTTAGAGGACACTCCCGCTAATGATCCCTTTATAAACGTTAAAATCCCTCTTTATCCGCTTGTTTATCATGGAGTAATTCTTTATTGCCCTTCGGGTGATATAATGAATTGCACTATGGGTAAAAGAAAAAAACTTTTAAAACTTGTGGAATACGGTGGCAGACCTGCCATTTATGTTTATAAGCAATTTATCGATAAAAAACGTAGCAGCTTTGAATTTTTGGGCAAGGAAAATCCCGTGTGCGATACCGATGATGATTTAAAAGAAACGGTTGAGGTTATAAAAGCGGCGGAGGAACTTTACAACCATTTAGAGCCTATCCGTTATACCGCTATGGTGAATCACGAAAAATTGTCAGATGGTGTTTTTAAGACTACATATGAAAACGGTAGATTTACTGTGGTTAACTATAATACCTCAGACTTTGTGTCAAATGATTTTACAGTAAAAGCAGAAGATTTTATAATAATATAAGTAAAAAAATCGCTCGTTATACGGGCGATTTTTTATTTCAAATTAAAGGGTTTGATTTTATTGAAAATTATTTTAAAATGTTGTATAATAAATCTATAAATACTTGTTAAGGAGGTGTTGTTTTATGAATCCAAATCTAGCCGAACTTAGAAAAAAATCTATGTCTTTACCGCTTCTTCCCGGTGTTTATATTATGAAAAACAAATCTAGTCAAATTATTTACATCGGCAAAGCAAAAAAACTTAAAAATAGGGTTAGTTCTTATTTTGGAAGCGACAAACAGCACACCCTTAAAGTTAAAAAAATGGTGGATCAGGTAAATGATTTTGATTATATTATCTGCGATACCGAGCTTGAAGCACTCCTTTTAGAATGTTCTCTCATAAAGCAGCATAGCCCAAAATATAATATCCTTTTAAAGGATGATAAGGGTTATCACTATATAAAAATCACAAGTGGCGATTGGCCAATGATAAGCGAAGTCAAGCAGAAATTAAACGATAAAGCCGAATATTTAGGCCCTTATAATTCGGGTTGGATACTAAAACAAACGGTGGATGAAGCACAAAAAATATTTAGGCTTCCCCGTTGTTCGAAACAGTTTCCGCGAGATATTGGCAAATCTCGCCCCTGTCTTAATCATCATTTAGGACTTTGCTCGGCTCCATGTAGCGGCAAAATAAAGCAAAAAGATTATTTAGAGTCGGTAAGATCCGCAGTTGAATTTATGAAAGGCGGTAGTGCGGTTACTACAACAAAACTCCAAAAGCAAATGGAGCAGGCGGCTGAAAATCTTGAATTTGAGCTTGCCGCAAAGCTTCGTGACCGAATTAAGGCTTTGGCTCGAGCTACCGAGCGTCAAAAGGTTATAACCTCCTCTTATAAGGAGCAGGATGTTATTGCGTCTGCCCGAACCGAAAGGGCACTTTGTTTTGCAGTTATGTGCTTTCGTTCAGGGCATTTAACCGATATGAACTGTTTTGTTATAAATTCTCCCGATGAGCTTGTTTTGGACCGTACTGAATTTTTAGAACGATATTACAGTACTACCGCTGAAGTTCCCAAAAGAATAGTGTTGGATGGAGATGTAACCGACCTTGAACTAATTTCAAATTGGTTATCTCAAAAGGTCAATCGCAAGGTAGAGGTTGTAATCCCCAAAAAGGGAGAGCAGTTAAATCTTATTAAAATGTGTGCTTTTAATGCGGCGGAGCATCTGGCAAAAATGGAACAACGTCAAACCCATGAAACTGCAGCGTTGGACGAGCTCGCAAGACTTTTATCCCTTCCCACACCGCCGTCGTATATTGAAGCCTATGATATTTCTCACACAATGGGCAATGAAAACGTGGCAGGTATGACAGTTTTTGAAAATGGAAGACCTTTAAAATCAGCATATAAAAAATTCAGAATAAAATCCTTTTCAGGTCAGGATGATTACCGCTCAATGGCAGAGGTGCTTGACCGTAGATTTGCCGAATATGAAAAAGCTTTGGAAAACGGGGAAAAGGATGGATTTGGACGATTACCTGACCTTATTTTACTTGATGGAGGTCAAGGGCAACTCAGTGCAGTTTTGCCGGTTATGCAAAAACACAGTTTAAATATCCCTGTTTTTGGTATGGTTAAGGATTCCAAGCACCGCACCCGAGCAATTACCGCAGGTGGTGGGGATATTTCCATTCGTGCTAATCATATAGCTTATACACTTATAGCAACAATTCAAGAGGAAACTCATCGATTTGCTATAACCTATCACCGCACCTCAAGTCGAAAAAAAGGGCTTACTGCTGAACTTTCCTTGGTTTCAGGAATGGGGGATAAGCGAATAAAAATTTTGCTTAAAAAGTTTAAAAGTATATCTAAAATAAAAGAAGCATCGGTGGAAGAACTTAAAAACTTAACGGGATTTCCCCTTAAAGTTTGCCAAAATATCTATGATTTTTATCACTAATTTTAAATGAATTATTTTATAACTTTTAAAAGCCGTAAATTTTGCAGTTTTATCTTGTAAAATTTATGGCTTTGTTGTATAATGAAAATGTATTTGTAAAAAATGTTTTGAGGTGATCTTTATGGCTGGTCCTCCACGTTTGGGAATGGATATGAATAAACTCAAAGAACCAACACCCAAAAGCATAAGGGAAGTACCGGGATATCTAAAAAGAGTTGTGACAAAATTTTTCAAACGCCTTTTTTATATATTCAGTTTGGTGTGGAATACAGCACCTTGGATACTCATAACCTTAACGGCTATTGCTTTGTTTACCGGCTTGTTGCCTGTTTTAACTGCTTGGGTAGCATCTCAACTTTTAAACGTTTTGGCAGAGGCATATACCGCTTCGCAAATGGGGAATGCTATTGAATTTGGAAAGATTATATTCCTTTTAATAATGCAGTTTATTTGTATTATTTCAAATAGCTTCTTCACCCATCTTAATTCACTTGTTGTAAGGGTTTCGGGCGAAATGGTTTCAAATCACGTAAAGACCATTATGATGGAAAAATCAAAAACCTTGGATTTACAAAGCTTTGATAAACCCGAGTTTTACGAGAGATTGGAAAATGCTCAGCGTGAAGCAACTATGCGGCCGGTTCAAATTATAAATGCTACTTTTAGTTCTATAAGTACCTGTATCAGTGTTGTTTCATTTGTGGGTATTTTGTTTACAGTAAGCCCTTGGGCACCACCACTTATAATAGCACTCTCTCTTCCTGCAGGATTTGTAGCTTATATATACCGAAAAAAAGCATTCAATTATATTCGTATGCGCTCTAAGGATAGACGTCAACTTAACTATTATTCAGGCCTGATAACAAATAAGGATTTAGTTAAAGAAATAAGAATTTTTGGCCTTTCAGACGTATTTATAGAAAGATACACCAAAACCTTCAAAAAATATTTCAAGGGTCTTAAAAAAATATATCTTAAAGAAGGCTTTTGGAATATGGTTGTATCCACTTGTTCCGCCTTATCACATTGTGCTTTATTCCTTTTTGTTGCGTGGAGAGTTTGGCTTGGTAAATTAAAGGTTGGTAACTATTCCCTTTATACCGGTGCATTAAACTCAATAACCTCCGGACTGAATTCACTTATTTCTTCCACCTCTACCGTCTATGAGGGCACCTTGTTTATCGATAATCTTATTGTTTTTATGGAAGAAAAACCAACCATTTTAATGGATGTGGAAAATAGGACAGAGGTTAAGCGTCACGTTCCTCACGAAATTGAATTCAGACATCTTTCCTTTAAATATCCCGGTACCGAAAGATATGTTATTAAAGATTTGAACGCTACCATAAAAGCGGGAGATACCGTAGCCCTTGTAGGTGTTAACGGTGCGGGAAAAACCACTCTTATTAAGCTTATAACCCGTCTTTATGATCCTACTGAGGGCGAAATTCTTTTGGATGGGCGAAATCTTAAAGATTATGATCCCGAAGAGCTTTACAAAATATATGGTATTATATTCCAGGATTTTGGAAAATACGCCGTTACCTTGGCAGAAAATATCGCTTTTGGCGAAATTGAAAAGGAACTTGATTTTGAAAGGGTTAAAGCCGCAGCAGAGCAGAGTAACGCTACTGAATTTATTTCCAGACTCCCCAAGGAGTATGATACACCTCTTATGCGTTATTTTGAGGAGGATGGCATTGAACTTTCGATAGGTCAGTGGCAAAAGATTTCGGTAGCAAGAGCCTTTTACAGCGATTCAGATATTCTTATTTTAGATGAGCCTACCGCCTCTCTCGACGCTATTGCAGAACAAGAAATTTATGATCAATTTGATTCTTTAAGAAAAAACAAAACTACAATTTTTGTATCTCATCGTCTTTCAAGTGCAACCACCGCAGACGTTATTTTTGTATTAGATAACGGTATTCTTACCGAAAGTGGAAGCCATAGGGAGCTTATGGAAAAAGGTGGCACATACCACAAACTGTTTACCACTCAGGCAGGAAGATACCTGGAAACTGATAAAACTAAAGAAATTTAAGGAGTTTTTAATATGTACACACTTAAATTAAAGCCTGCTTTAAAGGATTATTTATGGGGCGGTACTCGCCTTAAAACCGAATTCAAAATGGAAACCGATTTGGAAAAGGTTGCAGAGGCCTGGGTTCTTTCAACCCACAAAGATGGTGCAGGCATTGTTTTAAACGGTGAGCTTTCGGGCAAAACCTTAAACGAAGCAGTGGAGAGTTTTGGCGCAGATTGTCTTGGTGAAAATGGTAAAAAATTCAGTTATTTCCCAATTCTTATAAAACTTATTGATGCTAAGGATTACCTTTCTGTTCAGGTGCATCCCGATGATGAATACGCCCTAAGAGTAGAGGGTGAATACGGCAAAACCGAAATGTGGTATATCGTAGACTGCGAAGAGGGTGCTTGCCTTTATTACGGATTTAAAAATGAAATTTCAAAGGATGAATTTCGCCAAAGAATTGCAGACAATACAATAACCGACGTGCTTAATAGCGTTCCCGTTAAAAAGGGTGAGGTTTATTTCATTCCATCGGGCACAATTCACGCAATCGGCAGCGGAATTTTAATAGCCGAGATTCAGCAAAATTCCAATACTACATATCGTGTTTCAGATTATGGCAGACTTGGGGCAGATGGCAAACCCCGTCCACTTCATATCGATAAAGCGGTTGAGGTAACAAATCTTACCCCCCCACCCCAAAAGGCAAATTTACCAAATGGTGTTTTAGCAGAGTGTGAGTATTTTAAGGTTAGAATTTTTGATACCGAGGTTGAAAATGAGATAGAGGTTGACGGTTCCTCTTTCACCGCACTTTTGTGCCTCGAGGGTGAGGTTTCTTTCGGCGATATTACTCTTGTTAAGGGCGACTGTGCATTTGTTCCCGCTAACAGCGGCAAGATTATCTTTAATGGTAAGGCTACGGTTATCGAAAGTAGGGTATAGGCTTTGAGTATTTTGAATATAGTTTTGGTGGAGCCTGAAATCCCACAGAATACCGGCAATATTGCTCGTACCTGTGCCGCAACGGGAGCAAGACTTCACATTGTAGAGCCCATGGGATTTAAACCCGATGATAAGCAACTCAAAAGAGCTGGGCTGGATTATTGGCATCTTTTGGATATAACCTATTATAAAAATCTTGATGATTTTTTTGAAAAGAATAAGGGTGGCGAATTTTACTTTTTCACCACCAAAGGCAGAACGGTTTATTCCAATGTAAACTATCCCGATAACGCCTATATCTTTTTCGGTAAAGAAACTAAAGGTCTTCCTGAAGAATTATTACTTAAATATCCCGATAGGGCGGTAAGAGTGCCAATGATTGGTGATGCAAGAAGCCTTAATCTTTCAAATACCGTTGCACTGGCAGCATATGAAGTGCTTCGCCAATGGGATTTCCCCGAGCTTCAAAATTTTGGTGAGCTTCACCGTTATGATTGGAATACGGGCGAAATTAAAGAGCAGTAAAATATGCATAACAATCATTCAAATTAGTAAAAACGTAGAACCATTATTAAATAAAAAAGAGGTTTTATTATGAAAAAAATTGTTATGATTGGACCTAAGCAAAGCAAAATTATTCAGGTAGATGTACCTAAGATCAACGATGATCAGATCCTTGTTAAAATAAAGTATACCGGAATGTGTCACTCAGAGTGGTATCCTTGGTCTACTGCTACACCCGGACAATCCTTTGGACATGAGTCTATGGGATACGTTGCAGAGGTTGGACGCAACGTAAAGGGCTTTAGCGTTGGCGATCGTGTAACGGGGCTTGGTGGCGGTGGCTATCAGGAATATATTGTAATGGAGCCTTTAAAAACTATGCACATCCCTGAAAACATAAAGGATGAAGACGCAATAGTCGAACCTCTTGGTTGCCTTATGAGTGCAGGTACAAGAATGATGCCTAAGTATTTTGGTGATGACATTGCGGTAGTAGGTGCGGGGTATATGGGTCTTGGAATGATTTCTATGTTTCGTGCCCTTGGCTATAATAATATTCTTGCCGTAGATAAGCGTGATGAAGCATTGGAAAACGCTATTAAATTTGGTGCAACCAGAGCAATACATCCCGAAGAATTAGAAAAATATGAGTATCTCAATTGGGAAACTTGGGAAGAACCTGACTTGAAGCGTGACGGCCATAAAACTGACGTTTTCCATACAGGCTTTAATAATGTTATGGAGTTTACAGGCAGCCCTGACGGTTTAAAACTTGCCGCCGATATGGTGTGTGCACACGGAAGATTGGGAATTGGCGGTTATCACAACGATGGAACACGCACTGTAGACTTTATGCTTTGGAATATGAAAGCTATAGATATGATTAACTGCCATGAGCGTAGAATTGAATTTGAAGCAGATCTTTGCAAAAGAGCTTTGGATTTAATTTCTAAGGGAATTTGGAAATTTAAAGGTGTTACAAACCACATTTACACTATGGAAGAGTTTGATAGGGCAAATGAGGAAATGGAAGCCCACACCAACAATTTTATTAAAGGTGCAGTAATTTGCGACTAATAACATAGTAAAATAAAAAACAAAAAGTCAGCCTACAAGAGTAGTTTCTTGAAGGCTGATTTTTTAATATGTATTATAAATTATTCGTAGAGAGTACTTCTTATGGTTTCTGAAACGTTGGTTTTATTAAGGCTTGAAAGGATTTTTGACATTTTTTCAAGTTCTTCTTTATTATTTAAAAGAGATAAACAATTTTCTTCTAATTCCTTTACAGAATTACTGGTGATTGCAGCACCTAATTCAACAAAGAAGTTACGATTATATTCCTCGCAGCCTGCAACGGCATCTATAAATACCATTGGAAGGTTTTTTTGCCTTGATTCGGAAACGCTTAGTCCACCCGGCTTTGTTAGATAAAGGTCTGCGCTGTCTAAAAGTTCTGACATATTTTTTACAAAGCCTTTAACGTGAATCTTGGTGTTTTCTTTGTGCTTCTTGCTTAGAGATTTTTTAAGTCGTTTATTAGTTCCGCATACAATAGTTATTTCGGTGTTGTTGGGGATTTTTGCAGAAATATGTTTCAATATTTTTTTAATAGGTCCGCAACCCATACTGCCACACATAACAAGCAAATGGGTGCTTTCTTTTTTTACCCCGGCTTTTTCTTTGGCCTCATCTTTTGGTAGATTTTCATAGAACATCTGCTTTACGGGTATTCCCACAGGGCAAACTTTGTTTTTATCAATTCCGTATTTAGCAAAAAGATCAACAATTTTGGAATCTGCAATAAAATAAACGTCGATGCCTGTGGCACTAACCGTTGGGGCACAGGTGTAATCGGTTGCCACAAAGGCAGTTTTTACTTTTAAATCGTATTTTGAAATAGCGGCCGCTAACATAACCGTGGAGAAAGGATGTGTGCATATTACCGTATCAAAGCCACCATTTTTAACATATTCGTTTAATTTTTTTGCACCTAACGCTAAAAAACGGTTGGTGAGGGTGCCTTTGGGTTTGTTGTATGAATCAAAGTGCTTTTCCATATGGGTGTAGCCGATTCTGAAAGCAGCAGGGAAGTGACGATATATGGCGGTATGTCCTTTAGTCATAACTGCCGTAGCAAATTTTGAAATAAAGTGAAAAATTTCATATACTTCGCAAACGTCACCGTGGCGGTCAAAGGTCTCTTTAAGTGCATATGCACAAGAATCGTGACCTGCGCCGGTGCTACTACTTAATATCAAAACACGCATATGTAAAATCCTTTCATCAAAAATACGATAAAAACAAATGAATATAACTAATTATATAAAGTATATCACAAAACATTCAAAATTTCAATACAAAGCATATGGAATAAAACAATAATTGTTTTTTTAGCAAAAAACATCATTTTGACTATTGATTTTTCCAAAGCAACGATATATAATTATTATAATTGGTAAAATGGCGGAGAAGGGGCTTTTTTGTTGGCCTTATAGGTTGTTTTGCCAAATAAAAGGTATTTTTTAAGGCTTTTTTGCCAACAATACTTTTGTATAATAAAAAATAAAAATTTCGTACCGAGTGGAGGTGTAAAAAAATGAACAATTTTTTAACCGCAGCTAAAAATCCTTTAAAAATTGACGACCTTTACGTTATTGTATTAGGAGTAGGTATTGTCTTTATAGGACTTGTTTGTATTATACTTCTTTGTAAAATCTTAGGTGTATGTTGCAAACTTTTAGCTAAAAAAGAGGACGTAGTTGCTACAACTTCAGCACCTGTTACTACTTCGGCAGCACCTGCAGCAGCACCAGTTCCCGCAGTTATCCCTAATCGTAGAGAAACTGTTGCCGCTATTGCAGCCGCAATCGCAGAGGATTTAGGAGAAGATATTTCTGCAATCAGAATAGTATCTATTGAAAAACTTTAAATTTATTTAAAAACATAAAGGAGTTATCTATTATGAAAAACTACAAAGTAAACGTTAACGGAACCGAATATAAGGTTTCTATCGAACTTATTAGCGAAACCGAGGCAGCAGCTCCCGTAGCAGCACCTGCACCTGCAGCAGCACCTGCACCTGCAGCAGCACCTGCACCTGCAGCAGCTCCCGCAGCAGCAGCTCCCGCAGGCGGCGAAAAGGTTAACGCACCTATGCCCGGTACAATTCTTTCTGTAAACGTTAAAGTTGGCGATGCAGTTAAGAAGGGCGACGTTCTTGTAATTTTAGAGGCTATGAAAATGGAGAACGAAATTATGTCTCCTGTTGATGGTACTGTTACATTCGTTGGCGTAAATCAAGGTGCTTCTGTAGAGTCCGGCTCTGCAATCTGCGTAATCGAGTAATAAGGCGGTGTTCAAAAAGTGGGTACTGCTATAATAGACTTTTTAAAGCAGACAGGCTTTGCAATGCTTGCTAATAATTGGCAATCAATTATTATGGTGCTTGTTGCTTGCTTACTTTTCTTTCTTGCAATAGTTAAAAAGTTTGAGCCATTGCTCCTTTTACCTATCGCATTTGGTATGTTGCTTACAAACCTTGTAGCCTCCGACGTTTATCATGAGGCACTTTTTGCAGGCGGTCAGATCCATTGGGATATGTTCTTCCACGGTGACCCCGGCGTACTAGCTGATAGACTTGTTGGATTACAGGTTGACAATCCTGCCCTTATTGATTCTCTTAGAGAGATGGCCGCAAACGGTGCGGAAATCAGTGCAGGTCTTGTAGATTTCCTTTACCTTGGCGTTAAGCTTGGTATTTATCCTTGTCTTATTTTTATTGGCGTTGGAGCAATGACCGACTTCGGTCCTCTTCTTGCAAACCCCAAGAGTTTGATTCTTGGTGCAGCAGCTCAAATTGGTATTTTTGCAACATATGCCGGTGCAAGACTTCTTGATTTCACCCCTGCACAGGCCGCATCCACCGGTATTATAGGTGGTGCAGACGGTCCTACTGCTATATTTGTTACCGGCAAGCTCGCTCCCGAGCTTTTAGGACCTATAGCCGTTGCAGCATATTCTTATATGGCTTTGGTTCCGGTTATTCAACCTCCCATTATGAAGGCTTTAACCAACAAAAAAGAGCGTTCTATTGTAATGAAAGAGCTTCGTCCTGTTTCTAAAACAGAGAAGATTGTTTTCCCCATTGTTGTAACAATCTTTGTTGCTTGGCTCGTTCCTTCAGCCGCACCCCTTGTTGGTTGCTTAATGCTTGGTAACTTAATGCGTGAGTCAGGTGTTGTTGATCGTCTTACCAAAACTGTTCAGAACGAGCTTATGAATATTGTAACAATATTCCTTGGCGTTTCTGTTGGTGCTACGGCAACCTTTACCACATTCTTAAATACTCAAACCTTGTTTATTATTTTACTTGGTATTGTTGCTTTTGGTATGGGTACTGCAAGTGGTGTGTTACTTGCCAAGTTTATGAACTTGTTTACCAAAAACAAAATCAATCCCCTTATCGGTTCGGCCGGCGTTTCGGCAGTTCCTATGGCGGCTCGTGTATCACAAACAGTTGGTCAAAAGGAAAATCCCTCCAACTTCCTTCTTATGCACGCTATGGGCCCCAACGTTGCAGGTGTTATAGGCTCGGCTATCGCTGCCGGTGTTCTTATCGCTTGTTGCGGTTAATGACTTTAAAGAAAGAGGCATTATCGTATGAATAAATTAAACATTACAGATACCATTCTTCGTGACGCCCACCAATCTCAGGCCGCCACCAGAATGAGAGTTGAGGATATGCTTCCCGCTTGTGAGATTTTAGACCAAATGGGTTATTGGTCTCTCGAGTGTTGGGGCGGTGCTACCTTTGATAGTTGTATGCGTTTCCTTGGTGAAGATCCCTGGGAGCGTCTTCGCAAGCTCAAGGCCGCTATGCCTAACACCAAGCTTCAAATGTTACTTCGCGGACAGAACATCCTCGGTTACAAGCACTATGCTGATGACGTTGTAGATGCTTTTGTTAAAAAATCCATTGAAAACGGTATTGACGTTATCCGTGTGTTTGACGCACTTAACGATACCCGTAATATGGAACAGGCTATGAAGAGCATTAAAAAGTACGGCGGTGTTTGTGAGGCTGCTATCAGCTACACCATCAGCCCTGTACACAACGAGGAATACTTTGTAAACCTCACCAAAAAATTGGTAGAGATGGGTGCCGATACCATTTGTATTAAAGATATGGCTAACCTTCTTTTACCTGTTGATGCTTATAACCTTGTTAAAAAGCTTAAAGAGGCAGTTAACGTTCCCATCCACCTTCACACTCACAACACCACAGGTACAGGTGATATGACCAACCTTATGGCTGCTTGGGCAGGTGTAGATATTGTTGACTGTGCACTTTCTCCTTTAGGTAACGGTACTTCTCAGCCCGCTACAGAGGCTTTGGTTGCTACATTAAAGGGCACCGAGCGTGATACCGGTTTGGATCTTGAAAAATTAAGTGAAGCAGCAGTTCATTTCCGTAAAATTGCTACCAAGCTTAAAGATCAAGGCGACCTTGATCCCAAGGTTTTAAACGTAGATACCAACACCCTTTTATATCAGGTTCCCGGTGGTATGCTTTCCAACCTTATCAGCCAGTTAAAACAGCAGAACGCTGAAGATAAATATTATGAAGTGCTTGAGGAAATCCCCCGTGTTCGTGAGGACTTCGGTTATCCTCCTCTTGTTACTCCCACCAGCCAGATTGTTGGTACTCAGGCTGTTCTTAACGTTCTTATGGGCGAACGCTACAAGATGATCTCTAAGGAGTCTAAAGGCCTTCTCCGTGGTGAGTATGGTCAGGTTCCCGGTAAGGTTAACGAGGAAGTTCGTAAAAAGGCTATCGGTGACGATGAGGTTATTACCTGCCGTCCCGCAGATCTTTTGGAGCCCGAGATGGACAAATACCGTGAAGAGGCTAAGGATCTTGCACGCAGTGAGGAAGACGTACTCAGCTACGCACTTTTCCCACAGGTTGCATCCAAATTCTTGGCAGAGCGTAATAAAAAGCTTGACCATCCCGAAGGTGACCCCGATGAGGTAAGAACAATTATAGTTCAAGACCTTTCGGAGTAATTAAAAAATGTAAAAGTTGCCGTTTACCAGTTTTGATAATCGGCAACTTTTTTGTTGATTATGTGTATTTTATCTTGAATTTTTAATTTAAAAATGATACAATAATAAGCGTGCCGTTGCACGTTTATATTTCCGCCCGTAGCGAAGCTGGATATCGCAGCGGATTCCGATTCTGAAGGCCGGGGGTTCGAATCCCTTCGGGCGGGCCAAAAAATAGACTTGCTTTTGCAAGTCTATTTTTTTATCCATTGCGAAAGCAATGGCATATCATCAGCCGTTAGGCTGTATATCATCAACAACGGTTGCGCCGTTGTTGTATCTCATCACACCTTTAGGTGTGTATCAAAAATTCTTTCGCAATGATGATATACAAAGCGTTCCGCTTTGATGATATGCAATTCCTTGCGGAATTGATGATATACACGGCTTCGCCATGATTCAAATATGTAGGGGTTTGAACACATAGGTCAAAAAACAAAAGGGTTCGAATTTGTACAGCCCTTCCAAACGAAAATCCGTTCTCGCAAGAGGGCGGATTTTCGTTTCCTAAAAAATGGCACCCATGAATAGAGGATAAATTGTAGTTTGCATCCTTAGGCTGTAAATAGCAAAGTATATTTGGCATTTGTGCTTTTTTATCTTTACATAAATATCACCCTCAAAACCAAAAGACCAATTGTCCCGGGTAGACCTAATGCGGCGGAGGTGCCTAAGGTATATGAATTTATAGGTATGTAAACACCGCTGAACGTTGCGGTAAGGTCGATAAGTGCAAGTGCCGATATCCCTAAAAAAGCAAACGTAAAAATGGTTTTAAAGGGTTTTTGTGTTAGTATAGCAAAAAGAAAATATAAAAATCCGTAAAGGGCGCAAAGGCAAATTATAATAGTTTTAAGCATAATAAAAACTCCTTGTTATTCTCATAGAATTTTATGAGAAAACAAGGGGTTTTATGTTATTTATAAAGTTTTTGAATTTGATTTGCTCGGTCGGTAATTTTAGCCTTTAGAGATTCGGGAGATTCCACAAGCATTTTGTCCGAGAACTGCATTATCCATGTTACAAGACCGTCGCTAATACAGGCCTTATGGCTAAATTTAAATCTGTTTTCACCACTTTGACGTATAAAAATGTTATCTCCAAATCTGTCAATAACCTGCTCTAAAATAGCAGTACTGCAATCAAGCACAATTTCTTCTTCCTTACCGCTAAACATATTAAATACCTTTGCCGAATAATCAGCGGTATTAAATTCTTGGGTGTATTCGCTAACCTCGCTAAAATGTCTGAAATCCTCATTTGTCAGGGTAACGTTTTTCATTCTGTCCAAACGCAGATGCATAAGATTGTCATACTTTTCGTTATTGCAAACCAAGTAGTAGTGGTCGTCTGCCCAAATAAGTGCGTAGGGGCTTACAATCATTTTTTTGGTGTTCAAAACGGGGGTACGGCCGTTTTCAAGAGAGTGACGAATATATTTAAGGGAGATTTTTTTCTTGTTGGATATTGCCTTATCAATAGCATCAATACTATAATAAATTTCTTCATTATCGCCCTTATTACGGTTATCGATGAAGGTGCGAGTTGCAAATTTTTCTGCTTGATATTCGTTAAGAAGTCCCTTTAATTTTTTCACAAGTGTGGCGGTTTTTTTGCGGGTTATAAAATCGGCGGCTAAAACGGCATCGGTAAGGAGTGCTACCTCAGGGGGTTCAAAATCTCTGCTACTTAAAAAATATCCCGATTTTGCACCCCGTACGCTAATAATATCGTATCCACTTAAAACAAGGGCTTCAATATCCTCGTATATTGTTTTGCGGTCGCAGGAAATATCCTGCCTTTCTAAAAGGGCGATAAGCTCGCTTGCGTTTAAGGGATGATCTTCATCGGTTTTTTGCATTAAAATATTTAAAAGAGCAAAAATTCGTTGCTTTTGATTGCGTTTACCCGACACACTAGTCACCTCATTTATAATTTTTCATAATTTTTATAATTTCATCTTCGCTTGAGATTTCGCTAAGCACTTTTTTTAGAGTAGCAGGGGAAATGGAGTAGGGGAGATTAAGCTCTTTTAAAAGATACTGCCTTCTGAGTAGGCTGTCACTAGTGCCGCTAAGACCTTGTGACATTAAAAAAGCGGTGGTTATGGGCTTTTTATCTTTTTGTGGAGTAGTAGGTAAAAAACGCTCAAAAGCCCTTAAAATAATATCTTTATCAATACCCTCCACACCAAGAAGTCCCTCGGAAGAGCTTTTGGTTTTGCGTTTTTCTTTGCCCTTGATTGGGGGCATAAAAATATGGTGAATTTTATCTTCACTGAGTATATTTTTAAGGTAAGAGCGTATAATTGAGCCGGCACTATCACTATCGGTTAAAACTATTATTCCCTTTTCGGATAACCGTTTTATAAGTTCAACTTTTTCTTTGTTTTTAAAAATACCAAAGCCATCTGTGGTGAGTATAACCGTATCAAAAATGGATGAAAGTTTTATTTTATCGTACTTGCCTTCAACAATTATGGGTAAATCAAGTTTTATCATTTGCCGCTACCTGCCGCGATTTTTAGTATTTTAGTTATAAGAATTTCAAGGGCGGTGGCACTGCCGTTTCCGCTAAGCTTGGTGGTGTTTTTAACGGCCGAATCACTTTTAAGAATTTCCTTTAAAATATCACTAATTTGCTTTTGGTTAAGATATTTACCATCTCTAGCCGCATTGTTTAAAACAAAAATTCGGTTGGTTGGGTATCCAAAATCGGCGGCAATGCTATCGGGCTTTTTGCCTGCATCCAGTGCTGCTTTTACCCTGAAAATATCCACGTATGCCGAGGAAATAAGGGCGTGAATTTCAACGGGGGAAACACCTGATGCCAATAGATTGTTAAGGGTGTGGTAAACCCTTTCGGGCTTTTTTTGAAGGATGAATCTTGTGATATCATAAACAGATGCCTCTAAGGTTTTAACGCATATTGCATCAACAGTTTCCTTTTCAATTGTTCCGTTTTCGGGCACAAAAGCACAAAGCTTCTCAAGTTCGTTAATTAAAATATTCAAATCCGTTCCACATACCGAAATCAAATATTTTGCAACACTAACGTCTAGATTTCTAAGTCTTTTGCCCGCAGATGAGGTGAGGATTTTAGCAAGCTCAGTTTCGGTTTTGTGGTTAAGCTCGCATACCACACCGCCACCCTTTTCAACCGATTTCATAAGTTTTTTAAATCGGTCGGATTTTTTTGTGTTTATTGAAAGTACATCATAATATAAAACTAACACATTGCAGTCGTGTGGGGATTCCACAAGCTCTTGAAGTTCTTTGAAGTTTGCAATAGGGCAGCCCTCAAAATCAAAATTGGAGGCCAAAACACAAATTCGTTCCCCTGTGAAAGAAAACTGAAAATATCGGTCGTATATATCTTGTAGGGTGCAATTTTCCTGCATTGTGAAAAGGTTGAAATCGGGATTTTGGGGTACCGATTTTTTGGCAATTAAACTTGCATAGTGTTTGGTGAGATACGGGTCGTTGCCTACAAGTAAATAAACGGGTTTGATGCTGCCGCGTGATACGGTGGCTTTTAAATCGTGTTCTTCAATCAAAGGTATACCTCCTTTTAAAATTTTATGGTAATGGTTTTTTCACCCAGTAGTTCGTACTTAATATGTTGTGAATTAAGGACTTTAGCGGCACTTGATTTTGCCTCATCTGAGCCGATTACAATGCATCGTGAAATGGTATGATTTAGTTTTTGCTTTAAATTGTTTGAACATATAAAAATAGGGTTTTTATGTTTCGCATTATTAAATAAAAGATTTACGTCACCGTTTCCCGAATATATAACCAAAGAAAAATCTTTGAAATTTACGGTACATCCAATATGAGCCTTGGATATTATTTCTGCCTCAGGCATACTCACAGTTGCGGTATCTTCAAATCTGGTGAAGTTTTGGTTAGAGATGTAACTGAGTTTATTAGAATAATTATGACCTTCAGGGAATATTACTTTTGAATTTGGATTATTAAAAGCCATTTCAGGGGCACCTGCTGCAAATTGTTTGTTATCAGACGGAAGAATAATATAATCAATATCCCTATGGCACATTTTAAATATTTCGGTTTCTATTTTGTGGTAATCGGATGGTGAATCTCCTGCACCAATGGCTAAAATTTGTTTTTCGCTTTTTAAAAGTACGCAGCATCCTTTTCCAACGTTGGGTATGGCAATTTCCCATTTGGGTGATGCCGTATAAAAGAAAAGTGTGCTGCTTATAGAAACCAGTACCAAAATACAAGCGGAAATTTTCAAGGATATTCTTGTGCGATTTTTGGCACTATATTTTTTCGCTAACATCAGTAGCGGAATAATCAAAATAATTAAGAAAAGGGGAATGAGATACTCGTTAAGTGCGGGTACTGCGGCAAAATCAAGGCTTGCACACAAATCGGTCGCTTTTACTATAAATCTGACAAGGGCGTAAAGAATAAATATGGGAAGCAGGGCGAGTGGCTTAAAAAGGTTTGGCATACAAAGAAGAATTACCGCCAAAAAAGCGAAAGAGGTGAGTAGGGTTGAAGCGTAACCTGTTAAAAGGTTAGCTAGTGGTGAGATTAGAGAGATATAACCTATTCCTAAAATGCAAACGGGCATTGTTGCAAGTATGGCAGAAAGGGTTTGAGAAAACGAAAACACCAATGCCTTGGTTATTCTCTTAGGAGTATAAATTTTTGCGATGATATCCATAATAGATTGTTGTAAAATCGGGCAAATAAATAAAAGTCCAAAGGTGGAAAGTAGTGATAAAAGTAAAGATAGATTGCCAAATCCCAAAGGATTTATGAATAACAAAATTATGGTTGCGATACCCAAGGAGTTAAGAGGATCCGGTTTTCTAAAAAGCAAATTGCCTATTACAATGATTACGTAGGTGAGGGATGCCCTTAAAACCGATGGAGTAAATCCGCACACTGCGGTAAGTGCGAATATGGCAAAAAGCATTAAAACCTCAGCGGCACCTCTGCGTATTTTAAGCTTGCGAAAAATTTTGCTCAAAATTTGAAAGATTATACCCAAATGCATACCTGATACAACCAACATATGGGTGGTACCGGCTAAACGGGAATTGTTTTCAAAATCTCTATCCAAATGGGTTTTATCACCTAAAAGAACGGCCGAGATTACAGCAGCATCTTCATAATGCATATTTTCAAAAAGAAGATCGTTTATCGATTCTTTTAAGTCGTAAAATATAGCGTAAAATGGTCTGTTTTGACCTAAATGCTCCTCTAAAGAGAGAATATGACCGCCTGCATAAATTTTATTGGCATAGGATGACGTTTTGTATATATCTAAATCCTTAAAGGATACGTTAAGACGTAATTTATCAAACACCTTGGCACCGATTTTGTTTACGTCGGTTAGTCGCAGTTTAAGATTTTGTGGCACCCTTATGGGTTGAGCAGTTTCGTCGGTGATTTTAAGTTTAATTTGCTCGGTTTCAATTATATAGACGGTATAGTTGTCATATACTGTTGGAAACTCAGAAACAGTTCCTATAATTTCTGCATCATAGCCAACAAGCGGCTCGGTGGGTTTTATTTTAAAAAGCTGAGTGTGAATGCCCAAAAGGGTAAAGATTAAAACTACACAAAGTAAAAGGGTTAAACCGTACACTTTTATCTTTTTGTATAGAATAATGCGAAGTGTTAAAAGTATTAAAACTGATAATGCTATAATAATAGAAAAATAGGTTGGAAGATATAAAAGAGTTGCCGATACCGCAAGTAAACTTAAACCGGTATAAAATAAAACTCTTGCCATAATATCTCCAACCTATTAAGTGTTATTGGTTAAAATTTATCAACCGGGAGGCCAAGCTAAATTTCTTCTTGCCAACAAATGGAAGTGAATATGACCTACAGTTTGACCGCCGTCCTCACCGCAGTTGTTAACAACCCTAAAGCCTTTTTCAAGGTTGTTCTCCTCTGCGATTTTTGCAATGGCTTCATATATTGCGGCAATATAATGACTGTTATTGGAATTTATATCAGCGGCCGATACAATATGCTCCTTGGGTACCACAATAACGTGAAAGGGTGCCTGAGGGTCAATATCGTTAAAGGCGTAAACCTTGTCGTCCTCATAAACCTTAGTGCTGGGAATTTCACCCGCAATTATTTTGCAAAAAATACAATCCATTATAAAAACCTCCGTTTTTATTTTTTAAGATTTGCAACAATTTCTACAACCTTGTCAATGGCTTCGTTAACCTTAGAGGCATCTTTACCGCCTGCCATTGCAGAATCGGGCTTACCGCCACCGTTACCACTTGTGATTTTGGCAACCTCACGAACGATGTTACCTGCGTGGCAACCCTTGCTGATTGCATCCTTACCGCAAGCAGAAACAAAGGTAACCTTCTCACCACTTGAAACGGCAAATACCAAAACAGTATCCTCAAATCTGGATTTTATTGTGTCACAAAGGGTGCGAACAACGGGAACGTCCATTTGTGTAAGCACTTTTGCAACAACACGAACGTCATCAACCTCAACTGCAGATACCATCATTTCGCTTACCTTTGTAGCGGCTAATTTGCTCTCGAGTTCAGAGATTTGACGATCTTTTTCTTTAAGCTCTGCAGATAACTGGGCTGCTTTAGCAGTAAGCTCTAAGGGATTTGCAAGTTTAAGTTCGTTAGCTGCATTTAAAACAAGATTTTTGTAATCATCTAAAAGTTTTAATACGCCTGCACCGGTAACGGCAGTAATTCTTCTTACGCCGGCGGCAACAGAACTTTCGGAAATGATTTTAAACAAACCAATGGAAGAGGTGTTGGTAACATGTGTACCACCACAAAGCTCAGTAGAAAATCCATCTACTGCAACAACGCGAACGGTGTCTCCGTATTTTTCGCCAAAGAGAGCCATAGCACCCATTGCCTTAGCCTCTTCAATAGGCATTTCTTTAGTAATTACGGGAGAGCCCGATAAAATAACCTCATTAACGGTATTTTCAACCTTGGTTAATTCTTCGGGAGTAAGGGCAGAGAAATGTGTAAAGTCAAAACGAACTTCATTGTTATTTACAAGCTGACCTGCCTGCTCAACGTGGTCGCCCAAAACCTTTCTGAGAGCGGCTTGAAGCAGGTGAGCAGAGGTGTGATTTCTGCAGGTTGCAGAGCGGTTTTCAACGTTAACCTCAGCAAAAATAACATCACCTGTATTGGCAGAGCCGGATACAAGTTCGCCGCTATGGAGGAAAATGCCGTTTCCGTTTTTGCTAACACCGGTTACGTTAAATACAAAGGTACCGGAACGAATAACACCGCAGTCACCAACCTGACCGCCGCTTTCGGCGTAGAAAGGAGTGACATCTAAAACCAAGGTGGCTTTTACTCCGTTAGAGATTGAAGAAACAAGCTCGCCTTCGCTGATAATAGCAGTGATATTAGATGTAGACATAAGCTTAGAATAACCAACGAATTCAGTAGCAGCAATGCCCTCTAAAATGGCGTCGTCGCCTTTCCAGGCATTGGTGTCTGAGTCTTTTCTTGCTTTTCTTGCTCTGTCTTTTTGTTCTTGCATAAGCTTTTTAAAGCCTTCAACATCAACAGAGATGCCCTTTTCCTCTAAAATATCGCAGGTGAGATCAAGGGGGAAGCCGTAGGTATCGTTAAGTTTAAATGCCTCTTCGCCGGAAAGAACCTTTTCACCTGAGGCGATGAAATCGTTAAGACGAGTAAGGCCTTGGTCAATAGTTTTAAGGAAGTTTTCTTCCTCGCGACCTACAACCATTTTAATGTGAGCCATTTTTGTTTTAAGCTCAGGGTATGCGTTACCGCTCTCGCCAACAACTGTATCAATAAGTTCAACAAGGAAAGGACGGTCAATACCAAGGAGTCTGCCGTGGCGAGCAGCTCTTCTGAGAAGTCTGCGAAGAACGTAACCTCTGCCTTCGTTAGAGGGCATAACGCCATCAGCAATCATAAAGCTTGTAGAACGTATATGGTCGGTGATAACACGCATAGAAACGTCAGATTTTTCGTCAGTTTTATACTCTGTACCGCATATTTTAGAAAGGTGCTTCATTATGTTTTGAATGGTGTCAACCTCAAAAATATTATCAACGCCCTGAGAAATACAAGCCAAACGCTCAAGGCCCATACCGGTATCAATGTTGGGATGCTCAAGGGGAGTGTAGTTGCCATTTCCGTCGGAATCAAATTGAGTAAACACCAAGTTCCAGAACTCAACGTAGCGGTCGCACTCACAACCAATTGCACAGTCGGGCTTACCGCAACCATATTTTTCGCCGCGGTCGTAGTGAAGCTCGGAACAAGGACCGCAAGGACCGGTACCATGCTCCCAGAAATTATCCTCTTTTCCCATACGAACAATGCGGTCGGGTGCAACGCCAACCTCTTTAGTCCATATGTCAAAGGCTTCATCATCATCTTGATAAATGGTAACCCAAAGCTTATCTACAGGCATTTCTAAAACCTTGGTGCAGAACTCCCAAGCCCAGGCGGTTGCTTCATGTTTGAAGTAATCGCCAAAGGAGAAGTTACCAAGCATTTCGAAAAAAGTACCGTGACGAGCGGTTTTACCAACGCTTTCAATATCGGGGGTACGAATACATTTTTGGCAGGTGGTTACCCTTTTTTTAGGGGGAGTAACCTCGCCTGTGAAATACTTTTTCATAGGAGCCATACCCGAGTTGATAAGTAATAAAGATTTGTCATTGTTGGGTACTAAAGAAAAGCTGTCAAGACGCAAATGCTCCTTGCTCTCATAAAAGGAAAGATACTTTTCTCTAAGTGTGTTAAGTGACATCCATTCCATTAAAAAACACCTCAAAATCAAAACATAATAATACTTATAAATTATATACTTTATCCCCCTTTTTGTCAATACAAAAGGGTGTAAAAATAAGCTTTTTCTATTGAAATTTATTGTAAAGAGTTGTAAAATAATAAAAAACGTAAAAGGGGCGCTTTAAAAAATGAATATCACCGCGATTTCCCTACAAATGGGCGAAAACGATTTTGAAAGAAGATTTGTATGGTATGCAGAAAAAAGCACAAAATCTGCCGCAGTTCAGTATATCAAAAAATCAGAATATATAAAAAGTAATAGCTTTGAAAATGGCGAAATCGCCTTTGGTACAGTTGAGGAGATTTACAATAATACCCAAAACCTTAGTTGTAAGGTTAAAATAGAAAATCTTGACCCAGGTAGTGAATACTGTTACCGAGTTGGCGATGGTACTGAATTTTCAAAAGAGGTTTTTAACTTTAAAACCCCATCGGCTAATAAAAATCGCTCCTTTGCGGTAATAAGCGATTTGCACTGTATGTATAAGCCCGATGCTCCTAATCTTTGGGAGTACCGCCGCCCTCAGTGGCAAAAGACCATAAATCAAATAAATAATTTTGATGATAATATCGCTTGCCTTATAAGTGCGGGAGATAACATTTCAAGCTATAATATGGGGCTTAATGGTGATGAAGAAAACCTTAGAATAATCTGTGAAAAGGAGCACGAGTTTCTTTTTGAGCCCGAGCTTACAAAATCTATTCCTTTTGCCACCGTAATGGGTAATCATGAGGCAGAGTATTATTTGGATGAAAATCCCGCCTCCAGCGTTATGGGGTACCATTTTTATATGCCTAATGATGATGGCGTTTCGGGTCACGTGCCCCAAAATACTTCGGGTAATTTTTGCTTTTTGTCGGGGGACGTGCTTATAATTGGTCTTAATTTTGCGGTAGATACCAAAGGCAATTACGCAAAAACCGATTATGAAACAAACGAAAATTATTTAAAATGGGCAGTTAATAAATACCCCGATGCATTGTGGCGAGTGGTTGTTACCCACATTCAAGGCTATACCTTTATCGGGGATAGTAAAGGCGCAGAAACCCCTTATATGATGCAAAAGCAAGACGCACTTTGTACTAAATTTAATATTGATTTAATGCTAACAGGTCACGCCCATGGATTTTCACGTTCCTACCCAATAAAAAATGGTAAAGCCAACAAAAACGCAGTTAAAAATATAAATGGCGTAGATACTATTTGTAATGGCGAGGGTACGGTGCATTATAATATTCCAAGTGCACTTAATCACTCCTTTACAAGCGTTTTTCCACAGTTTAATGACTATATTAAAAGCTACGGAGTAGCAAAAACAAGAAGCGAGTCTGCCAAAATGCCCGAAGGTTTTATAGAGTATGAGTCCCCAATGTTTTTGCATATTGATATGGACGAAAACAAAACCAAAAGTCGTACGACTATTAAAATTATCCAGAGTCAAGACCTAAAATCAATTGATGAGTTTGTGATAATAAAAACAAAAATATAAAAAATATTGATTTTTTTACAAAAATATGGCAAAATATAAGTATAATATTTTTTAGGAGGCTATAACTATGGATTTAAAAGGTTCAAAAACCGAAGCTAATTTGATGGCTGCTTTTGCAGGCGAATCACAGGCTCGCAACAAGTACACATATTATGCTTCTAAGGCTAAAAAGGATGGTTTTGTTCAAATTGCAGAGCTTTTTGAGGAAACCGCAAATAACGAGAAAGAGCACGCAAAAATTTGGTTTAAGCTTTTGCACGATGGTATGCCCGATACCGCTACTAATCTGGAAGATGCTGCCGCCGGCGAGAACTATGAGTGGACCGAAATGTATGCTGAGTTTGCTAAGGTAGCTAAGGAAGAGGGCTTTGATCATATCGCATTCCTTTTCTCTGAGGTTGCTAAAATCGAAAAGGCTCACGAAGAGCGTTATCGCAAGCTTTTAAGCAATGTTGAGGGTGGCGTTGTATTCTCAAAAGACGGCGACATTATGTGGGAATGCTCCAACTGCGGACATCTTGTGTTTGGTAAACAAGCACCTGAGGTTTGCCCCGTTTGTGCACATCCCCAAAGCTATTTTAAAGAGAGAGCAACAAACTATTAAAAATAATTTAAATTGAGTTTAAAAGGGGAAGAAGTTGTTTTTAACTTCTTCCCATTTTTGTTGATGTTTTGTAAGTGCGATAAATTGTAGGTTGAATAATTCTGCATTTGTTTTGTAACCATAATTCTTTCTTTTTCATAAAATATATTGCCAAGCTTTTTGGTAATAAAATAAAAAGGAGGAAGATTTATGGCTATTTTTTCTAACCAAGCAACCTTAACCTATAACGGACAAAGCACCAATTCCAACGTTGCGTATGGTGAAATACTTGACGTATTAGCGATTACTAAAACCCCCGTTGAATCCAGCTATTCCGCGGGTGAAACGGTAACCTATACCGTGGCTTTGCGTAATACGGGTGGTAACGCTTTGAGCGGACTTACCCTTACCGACGATTTAGGTGGATATCTGTTTGGCACTACCACCGTTTATCCCTTAACCTATGTTGACGGTTCTGTTTTGTATTACGTTGATGGTGTGATACAGCCTGCACCTGCCGTAACAGCAGGCCCACCCCTTGTAATTAGCGGAATAAATATTCCTGCAAATGGTGATGCAGTTATTATTTATCAAGCCGTTGCCAATAATTTTGCAAGCCCCGAGATTGGCGGAGCAATAACCAATACAGTCACCGCAACGGGGGATGGACTAAGTGCACCCATAACCGCTACTGCTACAGTAGATGCCTTGACTGCTGCTGAGCTTTCTATTTCAAAATCCATTACCCCATCTCAGGTGGTAGATAACGACCGTGTAACCTACACCTTTGTTATTCAAAACACAGGCAATGAGGCCGTTACCGCTACTGATGATGCCGTAATAAGCGATACCTTTGATCCCATTTTAACTGCCCTTAGCGTTACTTTTAACGGCACACCTTTGGCAGAGGGTACTGATTACACCTATAACCAGGCAACAGGTTTGTTCCAAACCACAAACGGAACCATTACAGTTCCTGCCGCAACCTATACGGTAGACCCAACAACCGGCGAGTATATTTCAACCCCCGGCATTGCAACCCTTATCGTTACAGGAACAATTTAATAAATCTGGGAGCGATTTACACGCTCCCTTTTTTTGAATTATTTTACTTGAAATTAAAACTGATTTTTATTATAATAAAGGCAGAAAGCATAAAGGAGATGTTATATAGTGAAGAGTTATTTTAAAAAGAAATTGATTCTTGTCGTTTCCATTTTATTGGTTTCCCTTTTATGTTCATGCAGTCAGCCTGTTGTTAATACCTCGTCTAAAGGCACCGAGACATCCGAAATAACTTCTGTCAATACAGATTCAAGCAAAATTTCTTCCGTAAATGTGTCATCCAAGAAGTCGCCATCCTCTAAAACAACTTCTATTTATATCGATTCAAGTAAAAACACATCTGCAAAACCTTCTTCCCAAAAGGGGGTATCGTCCGAAAAAAATTCTCATAAAAAGCCAGTTTCAACAACTACTTCCTCTAAGAATTATGATTACGAAGATGATTATGATTATGACTATGACTACGACGATGATGATTATTATGAATACATAAGGCCCAAATATGAAATTACACCTGATAAAAACTTAAATCCTTTTACAATTGCAATTTATCCCGATACGCAGCAAGAGGTGATTGTAGAGGAAGCAGTAAAAAATAAACATTTTTTAAATCGTTCACAATGGCTTGTAGATAATGCTAAAAATCTTAATTTAAAATTTGTCGTTCATACAGGCGACGTTGTGAATTGGGGTAATGAGGAGCCAAAGCAGTTTGATATTGCTTCCGAAGCACTTAAACCATTAGAGGTAGCCAATATTCCAACAATGTTGTGCCTTGGAAATCATGATACGGCAGCAGTAGGAGTGGGAGGATCTGCGGCGGATCCGGAAAACACATGGATTCGTGTGCGTGATACTTCGGCTTTTAATAAAGCTTTTCCTACAAGCAGATATCCAAGATTTGTTCCCTTTGAGGAAGGTAAAATAGATAACGGATTTCAACTTATTTCAGCAGGAGGTCTTAAATGGTTGGTTATGACCTTGGAGCTTTGGCCAAGGGATGAGGTTATAACCTGGGCTAATCTTGTGATTTCAGATTATTCTGATTATAACGTTATTATTGCTACCCATTCATACCTTACCGATAACGGCGATATCTACAATAGAGCGGACTATGGCAGTAATTCGCCTAAAGAACTTTACGAAAGATTGATAAAGCAACACAAAAATATTAAAATGGTTTTTTCGGGACATACCGGAAACGCACGTACTCGTGAGGATACAGGTATTTACGGAAATAAAATAACCACCTTTTTGGGAGCGTTTCATAGCAACACACAGAATCCCGTTCAGCTTATGAGTGTAGACCCTGCAAACGATAAGGTTTCGGTGCGTTTTTATAGTCCAATAGATGATACGGAATTAACTGAGTATAATCGTACAATTGGCAATATGGGATTTATAAAACCTAAAAAGTAAAACAAAAAAAGATGCATAGGATGATGCATCTTTTTTGTTTTACTTTCTGGTTTAATTTCTATTTTATTCTAAGCCAAGCGGCACAGCGTGACTCCTCATCCCAGGTTTTGCCTGCAGATGCATAATCAATAAGTCTTGCAGTTTCGCCTGATGCAAGAGGTACTTCAAAGCAAATATGCGCTTCTTTAATCTCAGGGCAAGATACCTCTTTAGCATCAACAAAGCCATCTTTATCACAAACAACATCCAAAACAGAATCGGGATCGGTTATGCGTTTGTCGGCCGCTAAAACTAAAGGTCCATAGGTGTATGCCGCAAAAATATCCCTATTTACTGCACCATCAGGGGGTAAAACTTGCTTAACCTTCATAGGTAAATCAAGGGTGATTTCGTCGTTGTTATTCCAAATTGCCTTCAGATTAGCGTATCCCGAGGCAAAAGTTTTTGTTTTACCCTTATATGTAATGGTTGCGTTATTGCACCAGGCGGGAATTCTAAAGGATATTTCAAACTCCTCGTTTTTTCCCAGTTCAAGGGCAATTTTAACTGTACCATTATAGGGGTAGGCAGTATCCATAATGAATTTAACTGTGGAACCTGTAGGTGTAAAGGAGTTGATAAATCCTTTTTCGTAATAGTTAATTACAAATCCTGTTTCTTTTTGTAAAAGTGCAATTTCGGGAATTACGCCTGTACCTGCTGAGCCAATGCAAGCACAGCAACCATAGTAGGTGTTATCAGGTAAAACGTTGTAACCACCCGTCTGTCTGCCTCTGGTATCGGCAACAAGGGGAGCGTAACTATCAAAGGGCATTACCCCTGAAAATGTGTTAAGAACCTCTTTGTGTCGTTTGTCGTTATGAATTATACGATTAGTGTTAAACGATCCGCGATATGCGTTGTAAAAGGATTGTTCAATTCTATCGGCATAGTCTGAGCGACCGGTAAGTTCAAGTAACTGAGATGCAAATTTCATCCAGGTAACGGTAACGCAGGTTTCTTGAACAATTCCCTCATAATCGGTTTGAGTTTGTCTGATTGCGGTGTGGTCAAAAAGCTCGTGAGTACAACCACTGCAACCAATTATGCTAAACTCTGTGTTGATAATATTTTTACCAAAGTTAATTAAAGCGGTTTTATATTTCTCAATACCGGTAATATAGTAAAACTGTAAAAGTCCCTCAAAGCAGGACATCATCTCATAAGCCTTAACAACGGGATAATCGTGAGGTGATACGTTATTATAGGCAAGTTCTATAAGATTATCAGACAGAATGAATCCTGTAGAAATAATATATTCGGCAAATTCAAAATATTTTTTGTTGCCGGTTAATCGGTAAAGACGAACAATAGGCTCTAAAATTGAGCAGGAGTTAAGCCCCTCCCAATGCTTGGAGCATCTGCGAATGTCAAGCTTATCGGCACCAATGCGGGCAATGATATAATCGGCTTGTCGGCTCATAGAGGCGATGATTTGCTTGTTGAGTTCTTCATCTTTGGAGATTTCCATAAAATACATAAGACCAAGCATAACGTATTTTCTGCCCCAAAGATCCCAAAAATTAAACTGTTCTCTTGGGCGATAGCCTGAAATTCTGCCAAATTTATCTTCAGTGCTTAAAATATCACGAACGCTGTTTTCAAGAATTTCATAAATCTCATCATTACCTGTGTATCTTGTAACCATAGATGCACCACGCATCATTTTGCCCCAAAATTCACTTCGCCAGGTAACGTACCAGTCGCCTCTGCCATCATCTTGAATACGAAAAATATCAACAAACTTTTTCCAAAGAGCAACGTCGTAAAGTTGGTTTCTTTCAATAAAATCAACCGATTCTTTAACCGTGCCCTCAAAAAACAGATTAAGCTCATCGGTTTTTTTAAAGGTTTTTAAGTCTTTTTCAGGAATGATTTTTTCAACCATAATAATAGCCCCCTTTTTATAAGTAGGATTATAGCACAAATGTTTATAAATGTCTATGCAAAAATTACATTTTTATAAAATTATAAGAATCGTAAAATTCGGTATATTATCTATTGTTGAAAATAATATATTTTATTGACTTTGTATTTTGTTGGTAGTATAATTATACCAAATTCTAGCTAATAGGAGATAATAAAATGAACGAGATAGTTTTATGGCGTAAAAAATTGCTTTCACCTGTAGAAAATTCGGACTGGGCAAGCGAAATGGTATTAAACCCTGCAATTATTGAAGATCCTAAAACTAAAAGGATACATATGCTTTTTCGTGCTACCGGTCCTTACCCACAGGCCCGCATTGAGGGTGAGCCTATGCCATATCCCATATTTTTAGGGTATGGTTACAGTGATGATGGTGAGAATTTCACCTTTGATTTAGAAAAACCCGCTTTAGCACCTGCACTTAATTATGAAAAAGAAAATATTTATTTAACCAATTACAAGGGCGAAAAGGTGCCTGATTTCACAAATGGTTGCATAGAAGATCCAAGACTGTTTTTTATAGATGACGTATGCTATATGACCGTTGCTTGCAGAATGTTCGCTCCGGGTGCCTATTGGTCTAAGGAGTATAGAGGTCATTGTTTACCAAGCTGGGCACGAATTGAAGATGAAAATCCTTTTGGTACTCATGAGAATCCTACAATTACTGTTCTCTATAAGGTGGATTTAAAAGAACTTTCAGCAAAGAATTATGAAAAAACATTTACCTATATTACTCATTTAAACGACCCCGCATATGGTGAGGATCGAGATGTTGTTTTCTTTTCAAAAAAAATGATGGTGGATGGTAAGCTTTGCTACATAATGCTTCAGCGCCCCGTAACACCTGACACTTACCCCGAATTCACTGCAACAAAGCCTTCAATGGTTATTTCCGCCGCTGAAAGCTTTGAGGATTTTGCAACCGACAATAACGTAAAAAGAAGATTGATATTAAGCCCAACCGAACCCTGGCAAGATGAACGAGTTGGCGCAAGTTGTCCTCCACTTGAAATAGGTGAGGGCAGATGGCTACTTAACTATCATGGCAAGCAAGATGCTATTGGGGGATACGGTCAGTCCTTTATGACCTTTAAAGAAGTAGAAAACGATATGCCGGTAATAGAAAAATTAAGTCTTGAAAAAATGATTGGTTGTGAAGCGGATTTTGAAGAGCCGGCTCGATTCACAATCCCTTGTGTTTTCTTTACAGGTATGATATTCCATAAAGGCGATTTACTTGTAAGCTACGGCGCCGCTGATGAGCGTGTAGGTTTACTTAAAATTGACTATAAAAAACTTATGGAAAAAATGGATGAGCTTTAAAGCTTTTTCATATAAATATTTTTAAGTATAAAACAGCAACGTTGGAGGATATTTGTTTTATCCAACGTTGTTTTCAAAATACTATAAATAGTATAAAAAAGAGTGGTGTAAAGTTGTGAATTACAAAGTGGAGTACAAAGTACAAAATCTTATGGAAGCTGCACCTTTGGGTAATTGTTTTTTAGAGGGCGAGATAGGTGCACGTTTTGATCGCTTTATTTATGAACGTGTAAATGGTAAATTTGCCGTAGAAAACATTCTGCGTGAGGCAGAAGAGTACTTTGCAACTCAGTATGATGATATATATACTCTAGGGTATTGGAGAAGTGAGTTTTGGGGCAAACTTATGCTTAGTGCCGTAAGATGCGCCAGATATAATAACGATACCGGTTTAAAAGAAGATATTATAAAATCTTGTTATAAAATACTGTCATTCCAAAGGGAGGATGGTTACCTTTCTACCTACAGAAATTCAGATAATATTTATCCTGTAGATACGGTTAAATCTGCATTTTATTCGGGGTGGGAGGCTAACTACTGTTGGAATATTTGGGGAATGAAATATACCCTTTGGGCACTTATTGAAGCCTACTCTTTTTTAGATGATAAAAAAATATTAGCAGGTGCTATAAAGCTTGCTGATTGGATTGTAGCAAAATTCCAAAAAGACGGCACTAGGGTTAAAGATAGTGGAGTTATGGATGGTATGCCATCCGATTCTATTTTAAAACCTATGCTTATTTTGTACAGAATTACAGGGGATGAAAAATATTTAATCTTTGGTGAAGATATTGTTAAAGAGTGGTCCAGAGAGGATAACGAACGCCCTAATCTTTTAAACAACGCTTTATCGGGTGTATCTGTTCCAAATTGGTATGGCTTGGTTGATAAAAAACTTGCCGAAGACCACGATTTGGGTTCAGAGTGGGTTCCAAAAGCGTATGAAATGACAAGTTGTTTTGATGGAATAATTGAACTCTACCGCATAACGGGAAAGGAAGTTTTACTTAAAGCATCAAAGGCATTTTATGATATACTGCTTAAATATGAAAGTAATATTTTAGGTTCGGTGGGGTATTGCGAGCGTTATCAAAATGCTGCTGAGTATGGCGATAGTGCTACCGAAATTTGCGACGTTTTACATTGGATGCGTCTTTGTTTTGAACTGTTTTCTTTAACGGGCGAAGCAAAATATATGGAATCCTTTGAAAAGGCTTTTGTAAATGCTTTTATGGCTGGTGTATATGCCGATGGCAGGAACAGTGCATTCTTCGTTCGTAGTGCAGGTAGGCATTTAACCGCAATCCCTCAGTGCGAATCTCGTTATCAGCATTGTTGCCTTAATAACGTTGGACGTGGCTTTACTAATGCAGCAGAAAGTGCAGTAACCAAGGGCGAAAAAGGTTATTACGTTAATCTGTTTACGCAAAGCTATGTGCGTTTTGATGATACCGAGATACGAGTTGGAGCAAATTATTTTGATTCCGGTTGGGTTGGCATTTCTGTAAGAAATCCTGAAAAAAACAAAAAACTTTACATAAGAATCCCACAGTGGAGCAAAACTACCCAAATTCGTGTTGGAATTGGCGATGAGGTGAAGGTGCCCTTGTGTGGGGACTATTATGAGGTGGATTTAAACCCCGATACAACCATTATGAAAATCCGCTTTGATATGTCAGTTCAGGTTATAAACTGTGAGTGGCAGGAAATAGAGGATAGCGATTATCATATTCACCGTTGGAGAGATGGCGTATACGGACTTTGCAATAAAGAAAGTATGCTAAGTTGTTCTAAAATCGCATTGCGTCGTGGCCCCGTAATTCTTGCAAGAACTAAAAAGTTTGGTGCTGTGGAGGATGATATGTTCGGGCGCGAAACCCTTTATGGCAAAAATATTGAAGCTATATGGGCACCGCACATTCAAAATAATAGCGGTACACTTGTTACAACAAGGGTTTTTATAACGGTAGATGGCGAGAAAAAGGAATACGTAATGTGTGACTTTGCCTCAGCAGGTAACTTAGATTCCACCGACCCAAAATTATTTTCGGTTTATATTTGATAACTCGTATTTGTTTTGTTACAAATTTTTAGTAATAAAATGTACTTGTCAAAGAAACCCAATAAGGCTAAAAAATAAAGAGGAATGTTGTTAAATGGTAAATTATCTTATTTTTGATGATGAAATAACGTTATATTGGGAAAAAGCCCTTTGGTTTTGAGGTTATTGATATAAGACTTGGCGGCTTAAAGCAAAGGCTTATTCATTGCCGCGAGGTCTTAGAGCAGTTTGATAGGGGAGAAATCAACCAAATTGAGGAGCTTGAGGTTGAAATTATTGAAACGGGCAAAGGCTCACAAATCAATGAATGGATGCACCTTGTTACTGCGAACTATATGGAAAAATTATAATTTAAAATTATTCAGTAAAAAGCTACAATCCAATTTTCAGGATTGTAGCTTTTTTTAACGTGAAATAAATTTTTCAATATATTTTTTTGGTGTTGTTCCCATATATCTTTTGAATGCGTAACAAAAATAGCTTTGTGATGAAAAACCACATTCAAAGGCAATTTCCGAAAATGATAAATTCGTTGTAACCAAAAGGTCGCAGGCTTTTTTTATTCGTCTTTCTTCAACAAAAACACGCGGAGTTTTGTGCATAACCGTTTTAAATATATTATGAAAATGTATTGGGCTGATTGAAAATTTGTTTGCAAGACTTTCCAGACTTAAATCTTCGGTTAGATTATCCTTAATGTATTTTACGGTTTTTTTTATAATTTCGGTTTGCCTTGAGCTTGATGCCTCAAAAAAATGTGCAGGTATTTCATTTGAGTCACATTTTAAATTATATATGAGCTTTAACAGTAAGCTTTCAAGCATAATTTTGCTTTCGTAGGAGTTTATGTTAAAATACTTTTCTGCCTCTAAAAATATATTTTTGTAAAGCTCTGTGTTTTCTACGGTAAAGGTATCGGGCAGAGTCAAAAGGTTGTTGTAAAGCTTTTCGTTTTTTGTATCAAAATTTATACTGTAAAATCTTGAAATAGGGGAAAGACCCAGCTTTTGTTTTGGCTTTAAGCATAAAACTGTGTTTTTAAGTATAGGAATTTCTTTATCGTTAATTGTTGCGTAATAGCCACTGTTTTCACAAAAGAAATCTAATTCAAACATTATTACAGGGCGCTCTTTATCAATGTAATCCTTATTTGCTTTTGTTATGTAGTTATAACCTACGTAATCAAATTCTGCTAACATAAGTATTCACCCCTATAAGATTTCTAAAAAAATGAGTAATTTTTCATATATATTTTTGATATATTTTATGATATCATATAATAAAGAAAATATCAATTATTTTAAGGAGAGAATTTTATGAAAAAAATACTTAGCGCATTTTTAACGTTTGTTCTACTGCTTACTACCGTTTTTTCGGTAAGTGTTTTTCCTGCTTCGGCAAGCTCTGCCAATGATTATTTGAATAATTATAAAAATTGGCAGATGTTTTGGGCGAACGGCGAAAAGGAGATACCGGGATACGACAGTAACGGTGATGGAAAAAACAGTAAAAACGATACCAGCGTTCACGATAATAGTAACGAGGTTGTTACCATTAAACTCGATACAACTTATGGCAGAACCGATAATTCTTCCATTCAGCTTGCAGGTTATTATAATTATCACTATATTATGTTGCCTGATATTAAGCAGAACAGAAATTACACCCTTACCTTCTATTATAGCGGTGAAGCTAAAAAAAGCGGTCAGGATTGGCTTATAAATCAAATGTATTTATTTGCTCCCACCGTTACCGATGCAAAATTAAGCTATAATACAAACGGTTCCCTCTATGCGGTAGGTACAAACTATGGTTTTACCACTCCCGACGGCTTGTACGCTAATAAAACGGGTATTACAGACAGAACCGTTTCGGCTACTGCAGATAAAGGCAATTGGAATAAGGTAGAAATAACCTTTAATTCAGGAAATCTTACTACCTTGGCGCTTGTTTTGCTTTTAAACGGAACTCAGGCAGAGCCCACTACCTGCAAGCGTTGGATTGACGACATTTCTCTTGTTGAGCAAAATCAGAGCAACGATGTTTCATTATGGACGGTATACGACAGTAATTCTCCAACCATTGGTGGCAGTAGTGCTACGTTTGCTACTTGGGTAGGTAAGGAGTACAATACTACAGATACCGATAATATCTACCCAGGACAGAAAGGTTCAATCCATTTTTCAAATGCCAAATACCAAAAGCCTGCCACTACCTTTAGTGTTGATAAGAACTTAGATTACGTTTTAAGCATAAAATACAAATCCCCCAATACCCCTATTACTTCAAATGAAAATAAAACCTATCACATAACCAATATGGCGGTGTTGCCCGTAGGCGGTTCTGCCAAGGTTTCAACCACAAGTGACAGAGGTGACGTAATTTCCGCAAAGGCATATAATTTTGGTTTTAAAAATAAAGCCGAAGGCAACGATTATAAATATATTACGGCTATTGACCCCGAAAAGCCCAACGATTGGTATGAGCTTACCCTTGAATTCAATTCGGGCGATAACAGAGAGCTTGCTTTCTTTATGGCTATTGGTGTAGCTGACGTTTACGTTACCGATTTTGAGGTTACTAAGGTTGGCGGCAATTCCGAGCCTGAACAACCTGAAATCCCCGAAGATTCTATTTTATACGAGAATTTTGAAAACATTTCCGACCCCACAACCGTTATTAACAATTCAACAAATGAAGATTGGTCAAAACCAAAGCTTTGTACCACCGATTCGGTTTCGGGTGATAAGTGCATCAGCGCTTATGCAATGTATCAGAATATTATAATTCCTATGGATAAAACTCTTTTCACTGACGGTGAAATTTATGAATTTTCATTGAATTGGAAATTGAAAGCATATACCTCTGATAAAACACGTACTTTAACAGCCGTACAGTTGGTTGGTTGGAATCCAAGTCAGGTTGATAAATTTAAAGGTAATTACACAAGTCTTTCAGGCTCGTTTAGTAGTATCAAGGCAACCGGCAATTGGGAGAATACCGCAATACGCTTTAAATGGTTAAGCTCTTTTGAAGAATATGAGCAGATTTGCATAAGAATTGATTATTCTACCTCCGGTACTTATTCCTCCGCAGAGGATACCATTTATATTGATGATTTAATGCTTACCAAAGCAGAAAATCAGGTATTTATTCCTCTTGAATTAAATGAAGAGCCCAGAACAGAAGATACCATTAAGGTGCTTGCCTTTGGTAACAGCTTCTCTAACGACGGTACCGCATTCATTGATGATATTGCTAAGGCAGACGGTAAGGATATCCGCGTTGCTGATTGCTCTATCGGCGGTTGCTCCTTAGAGCGTCATTACGGTAATATAAGCAACGGCACTTCTGATTATTCCTTTAATTACAGAACCGTTACGGGTACAAAAGGCTTTTCAAACGTTAGTATGAAGCAAGCCTTAGCCGCCTCCGATTGGGATTACATTACCATTCAGCAGGTAAGTGGTCTTAGCGGTAAACCCGAAACCTTTGAGCCTTATTTAAAAGAGCTTATTGCCTACTTTAAAGAAATCTGCCCCGATGCAGAAATTCTTTTCCACGCAACTTGGGCTTATGCTCAAAACAGTACGCATCAGGATTTCCCAAATTATAATAGCTCTCAGTCCCAAATGCACGAGGCTATTGAAGATACCTATTTGCAGATTTCGCAGAATTACGGATTTGCCCGCCTTATTCCCACAGGTGAAGCAATCCGCAGAGCAAGAGCTACCACAATGGGCGATAATTTCAACCGCGACGGATACCATCTTAACGATAAGGGTCGTTTGGTTGCCGCTCTTACCTGGTATGAAACCTTTACGGGTATTTCTGCGCTTGATGCTAAAGTGGATTTAGCAAGCGTAATCGGTACTGTGGGTGATACAAACGGTGTTGCTATCGGTGTTACCGAAGAAGAAAGCCTTTTAATGCGTACCGCCGCTCACGAAGCCGCCGCACTCTTTAAAAAGGCAAATGAAACTCAGCTTGCTATTGAAGCAATCGGCACCGTAACCGAAGAAAGCGGCGAAGCAATCACAAAAGCAAATGCTCTCCGCAAAGAACTGGATGATGATGAACTCTTGCCCAATTTGCAGACCCTTCTTGATGCAAATGAAGCCTATGCCGAATTTGCCCCTGTTAAAACGGGTGACGCAAACGGTGACAATACAGTTAATCCGGAAGACGTGAACAGATTGGCTCAGCATCTTGCAGGCTGGGATGTTGAAGTCAACGAACAAACTCTTGATACAGACGGTAATGGCACGGTAGATCTTAAAGACCTTGTTTTGCTTGCGCAGTTTGTAGCGGGTTGGGACGTTAAGCTCGGAGCTTAAACCTAAAATTAAAAACACAAAGATAATATGCCCATGCTTCTATATGAAGTGTGGGCATATTATCTTTGTGTTTTTTTATTTTTCTATAAAGTTTTTAATATATTTTTTTGGTGTAGTTCCCGTATAGCGTTTAAATGCATAGCAAAAGTAGCTTTGTGAAGTAAAACCACATTCATAGGCAATTTCGGAAAGATGACGTTACCACAACTGCAGTTCGCCTTAAAATAACCAAAGCCGCAATGAACCCAATTTTAAAATATTTTGGCCTTTATGTTATGAATAAAAACTATTTTCCAAAACCAAAGCCTGAGTATTATCAAAAAGAACTTACCAAACTTCCAACCGCTAAAATCACAAAGGTTGAAGATGGCTTTGAGGTTGATTTCGGCGGAATTTACACCTTTAGTAGATTTGTTTTTGTATCGGACGGTGTTCCAAAATATGAAATTTTTGCCTTTGACGGTCAGGAATATCAATCGATTTACAAGGGTGAAAACCCATCAACAGTAGAGGTTTGTTTCTTTAAACCTGTAGACTATGCTTACAAACTTAAACTCGCTTTATACGATTGTGAAATCGGCGATGACCGAAGCATAAGCGTAATGTACGAATAAATATATAGCAAAAGGCGTGTTTAAAATGACAGAATCTATTTGGAACGGATTTAAGCGTATAGATTTTACTTTTGAGGGAAGAGAAGCAATTTTTGTATTTCCAAAGGAGCCCAATCAAAATAAGAACTGGTTATTCAAAACTGAATATTTTGGCGCTTTCCCAAATTTTGAAATTGAAATGTTAAAACGCGGTTGGCACCTCGCCTTTGTAAAAAACAAAACACGTTAGTGCCTTGATGAAGATCTTGATTTAAAAAAGCGCTTTTCAATATGGCAAAAATCTTATAATGATCATATTATTCGTGGTTTAGATGATTATAAAAATATTTGGGAATATATTGAAAATAATCCTTTAAAATAATAACGGGCGAGCAATGCTCGCCCCTACGAAGAAAATCAAGGTAATATGTAAAACAGGCATCATCCAAAACGGACGATGCCTGTAAATTTTTAATAATCAAGAATTATTTGTTGTTTGCGGTCGATTCACGAATCGACCCTACAAAATCCGCATAAATCCTTATTTATTAAGTGCCTCGTTAACTGCAACTGCTGGGGCAACCTTATTTTTGACAACATACATTTGAATGTCGTGAGCTTTACAATATTCTTTTAACTTGACTCCTTCTTTAAAGGAAATATAAAACTTATTAATGATTTCATATTAGCTATAGCAGAAGAACAAATAAAAGCTGCCTTCGACCAGGCGGAAAAAGAAGTTACCGACTTGCATACACGTATTAGCCAAGGCATTAGAGAAGCTAAGAAAAACGGTACACAAATCGGACTTATCAAAGGAACAACCCTGACAACTGATAAGTCCGTAAAATGTAAGGAAATAGTAAAAAAGCATGCCCTCAACTTCGGGGGCACACTTAACGATACGGAAGTAATGACACTCTGTAAGATTTCAAGAAATTCGTATTACAAGTACAAACGAGAACTAAAGGAGGAATTATAATGGGCGGAAATTTAGGACCGACAAAAACCTGGAAGGTTACATATTACCCCAAGACACTTAATGGTGGTGTGATGGGCGTGGCTTTGGTTGAGGCTGATACAAAGCATTGGGCTATGCACACTTTTCAACAATTATATGCTGGTCAATATCATACTATCGACAAGTGCGAAGAACTATTTAAACAATAAACATTTATTAGTTATGGAGGAAGAACTATGGAACCCCAAAAAATCGAAGATCTTACTTGCGAGTGGCGAGCTGCAACATGGAAGGTTATTGAGTTTGTAAAAATTGATCTTACAGAGATAGGTAGACTATTTAAAGATACATATAACATTATAGAAATATATAGTAAAGAAAAACTTGTGCCTAAGGAAATAAGTGGATTGCTTATCGAAATGTATGAGTTTGGTGGTTGGGTAAGTGCTCTAGATGAAACCCCACTACATTACTTATATCAAGATATAGTATCGCTAATTTATAAACTTAATAAATACTTTCTAACCCGTGACGCAAACACAAAAGAAATTGAATACATAATAAATAAAAAACTAATAGTTGAGTGCTAACCAGTCTTTTAAGACTAGTTAGCAAATTTCATATAAACTAAAAAAACCGTGCTATCTTATACAGAGAGTGGCACGGTATTTTTATAGTGATT
>JAZSJA010000108.1:0-10036 GCA_045534095.1 Acutalibacteraceae bacterium
AAGGATATTATGGTAAAAGAATATTATAGAATTTATAAACAACTTAACCAATAAAAACGGGGCTGTAAAAAAACAAAATTCATTAAATCCCTTTAAATAATAATAAAAATAGAAAATCTGCAATAAAAGTGCGAAAAAAACACTTTCGTTGCAGATTTTATTTTTATTCCGAAAAAGATTTGTGCGAACGGCAAAAATCCGTTCTGCGGCCGGAAAGCGAGCGATAAATTGTTATTTGAACGTAGGAATGGTGAGTGTGATTTGTAGGGTATGGCGTTTACGACATACCGGAAAAGGTTAGAAATAAACGGGGCGTCGAAAATCGCCGCCCCCTACAATTTTCACCCAACATTCGCACGATATACTACAATTTATCTGTATCTTTCCGGCCGCGGAACGAGACTAGGCCGTTTGTACAAAAACTGTTCGGATAAAAGAACGCCTAGCGTTCAAATAACAATTTATCGCACAAATGTTTTTTTACAGACCCTTTAAAGTTTTATTTTAATTTTTTGAGAACGGTTGAGGCAATTCTGGTTGCGGCACCATTTCCCGCTCCCGCATTTTCTACTATAACCGTAAAGGCGTAAGGTGTTTTAGGATTATCACAAAATCCAACAAACCAGGAGTGGGGTGTGGATTTATCTCCAACCTCAGCGGTACCGGTTTTTCCACAGACCTCAAGGCCTGAAAATCTGTAGTCGCCGTAATTCTTTTTAACGTTATTACGCATCATCTTAGTAAGGGTGTTGGCGTTTTCTTTGTTCATAAGAAGGTTTACGGTTTTGGAGGCTTCTTCAACAACGCCGCCGTCGGAATCGGATATTTTTTTAACTATATAGGGAGTTATGCTTTTCCCATCGTTGGCTATTCCACCCATAAACGTAAGGTACTGAAAGGGGTTTACAAGGTCGTTGTGCTGGCCAATGCCCGACCAACCAAAATCTATATCATTAGATTTACTAACATAATATTTACTCTCTGCACATTTTATTCCATCCATATAAAGAGTGCGATTGAAACCAACCTTTTTGGCGGTAGCAGTAAGATTTTTTCTACCTATTTTATGGGCGGTTTGTGCAAAAAAGGCATTGCAAGAGTGAACAAGGGCGTTATCCAAACCAATTTCCCCGTGACGGCCAAGGCAGCTTAGCCATTCACCGGCAAGGGTAACACCTTTTGAGCAAGAAAAGGTTAAGGTATTGGCATCGGGCAGATTTTCCAGAGCCGAAAGGGCGGTAACCAGCTTGAAAATTGAACCGGGGGTGTAAATTCCCGATAAAAGCCTGTTAACGTACACACCCTTACCGATTGGGGTTTCGTTACTGGCGGGGTCAAAGGTGGGGGTGCTTACCATACATACAATTTCACCCGTTTTGTAATTGTAAATTCCAACGGTGCCTGAATTACTTCCAAGTGCGTTATAAGCGGCAACACAAACCTCGCTGTCTAAAGTCAGTTCAATGTTATTTCCCTTCCCACTTAAATTATAAACTCCGTTTAGTCGGTCATATCCGCATAGCTCTTTAAGGTAGGCAGAATGCATACCCGTTGAAACAAATCCGTTAAGGTCACCTACTGCGTGAACAGTTGCCTTGCGAATGGCAGAGTTTTCATTATAAACTCGTTTACCATCTTTGGTTTGGGCTAAAATAACACCGTTTCTATCGGTTATGGCACCTGCTTTTACTAAAACTCCGTTTGAATAAATGTGTTGATTTGCAGGATAGGTTGCCCAATCATCACCGGAAAAAATATAAGAAACGTAATAAAGCAACAGGCTTGCAATAAAAATGAAAATTATTACAAGAAGAGAGGTGGAGCGTTTAATAGTTTTATTCATATTCGTTTTCCCTCCACTGAATGCCGTTTTGCTTGTGTAACTCAGTAGCCTTGAAAAATGCTAACATCATCCAAGCCGAAAGTAGGCTTGTACCGCCCACACTCACAAAAATAAGGGTAACACCCGTAAGAGGAAGCATATCTACCGAGCCGAATATATTAAGTGCCGATTGGAAAAGTAGCATAGATAAGGAGCAACCTACCGTAACGGCATCAAAAATACAGGTGGAATTTCTTACAAGTCGGTATCCGTAAAGACAAATTGCAATAAGACAAAGGGCGGCCACAATAGCCACTATTGCTCCCCATTCTTCCCCTAATATTCCGTAAACTAAATCGGTTTCGGCAGCGGGGATTTTGTTAAGCTGACCATTTCCTCCCCCCACGCCAAGCATTCCGCCACTAGCAAAGGACATCATTGTTCGGGTTTGCTGATATCCCGTGGAATTAGCGTATTCCCAGGCATTAAGCCAAACCGAAAATCTGCGTGCCACGTAAGGAAATAACCATATAATTCCACCAATTCCAATAATGGCGCTTGCTCCAATTCCCCCAATGATTAAAGGATGCTCTCCCCTAAGGGTTAAGGCCACCATAAGTCCTATAAAGAAAATGGCAACCGCACCAAAGTCAAGCATAATAGCAAGGGCACCCATACAAAGGGCTGAATAAATTAAAAATTCCATTCTGCGAACTTTATTTTTGTTTAACAAATAGATTGTAAAACCTGCCGAAAGCACAAATGCCACCTTACAAAGTTCAGATGGCTGAAAGGAAAAGCCTCCAATTTGCAACCAGTTGCGGGCGTTGTTTATTTTTGTGCCGAAAAGTGCGGTGAAATACAAAAGGCCTAGTGATAAAATCATAATTACCCTTTGGATTTGTATTAAAAAATCTCGATATTTTAAAATAATGGTAAGAATTAAAAAACAAACAACGCCAACTGCGTAGCAAATCATTTGCTTAAAAAGTTCTTCGGGCAAATGGCAAGCACAAACCGAAAGTCCCAAGGTTGAAAGATAAAAAACGGGAATTTCGAGAAGCATTTTTGCGTTTTTTATGGAAAAGTTTATGGTAAAATAACACCACTCAAAAAGAATCAGCAGAAAAAATGAAAGGGGGATAAGAAAATTTAAATTCTCTGAAAATCTCAGTATCACGCATATGCAAATGAGAATTTGGAAAAATGTAAGCATAAGCATTGGTAAAAATCCAATAGGCATTCTTGAGGATGAAATATCACGTGTTTCCTTATACTTAAAGGTCAGTGTTTGCCCGGCGATGGTAACGTGATCCCCATACTCTAAAGGGGCGGGCATAGTTACGTTTTGCATATTTATTGCGATTTTTCCTTCTAAGGGGGCTAAAATCCAATGGCCTTTTTTAAGACTGAGGATAGCGTGCCTTTTTTGCACTCCCCTTACGGGTATCATAATATCTGCAGAAGGGGTGCGTCCGATTATGTTTTCTGCTGAGGTTACGTCAAGGGAAATTTTGTCAGAAGTTACAAAGGAGGCTAAAAGATTTTTACCCGGCTTTGTTTTATAAAAATAGCGACCCCAAGTTACAACAAGACCTATAGAACTAAGGGCGATAAACCAACGTACTATCCAAAAAACGTATGGATAAATTTCAGCCAATGGGTGCACCTCCTTTGAAGTATAAAATAAAATATCCTAGTATAAATTATATCAATCTTCCCCTTTTTTGTCAAGAATTCGCACCCTTTACACAGTAGAATATAAAACAAAAAACCGCATATCCATTTTATAAAAAAGAAATGCGGTTTTTACTGATTTAAGTTTTAATTTATTCTGGTTTTTCTTGTGCCAAAAACAATTCCGTAATAATCGTTATCAAGTATTCCGGCAGAGGCTAAGAACATATTATTAATCTCAGTTTTGCACTCCAAGAGATAGTCCTCATCCTCTATGGGATTGCCTTCAAAATCTGTGAAGGTTCTATCTACGGCGTTGTACATACCACGCTCGTTAATAAAGCTTTTATCGGAGAAAACTACAAGGGGAGAGCTTGTGCTTAAAATATCCTTACCCATAATAAGGCGGGAATCATATTCCATATTAAGTAGATTAGAAATGGTTGGAAGCACATCCAAGCTACTGCAATATTTATCTATCTCAATAGGTTCAATCATAGATGGGGAGTACATAATAAGCGAGCTTTTGTAAATTTCAAATTTAGGTTCTATGGCGTGACCTGCCAGTTCTGAGAAATAATGATATTCATCCTCTGAACTTTTATCCTCTAAGCCGTAGGGGTAGTGGTCGGGAGAGATAACAATAAGGGTTTTATCGGCTACACCGGCCTTTTCAAGCTTGGAAAGCAACAACTCCATTGCTTTGTCAAGCTCAATATTACATGCAATATAGGCTTTAGCGGTTTCGGACATATTAAGATTTTCAACCAATTTTTGATTTTTAACAGACATTGAATTATCTTTGAAATTATAGTCCAAGTGGCCGCTTACGGTCATATAGTAGGCGTGGAATCTGTCGGTGGAGGAGATATATTCATCTGCCGATGCTTCCATCAATTCAAGGTCGGATTCAGGCCAACATTTTTCAATTTTATCCTCAAGTCCGTTGCCGATTGCTTTGTATTCATAACCCATATTGGGGTGAGAGATATCTCTGCGATAGTATTTATAGGTGTGTCCGTGATATGCATATACCTTGGGAACGCCTGCGTTTAAAAACTGTCTGCCCATTGTAAAACGCATATCGTTTTGTAAATCGCCTGCACGGTACAAACTCCAAACACCTGATTTTGGAATAAGACCGGTGCAGTTTACGTATTCGCCGTCAAAGGTACTAACACCCCAAATAGGAGTGTAGAAATTATTAAACTTAAATCCCTTGTTGTACATTTTATAAAGGGTGGGAGTAAGGTCTTTGTGGATAGCGTACTGCGAAAAGCCTTCGGCGGTTACGTAAATCAGGTTGTAACCCTCAAACATACCGGTATATTCATTTTTTTCAGTTGGAGTGCGGTTTCTGAAATACTTATGAAGTTCTAAAACCTCATCATCAGTTTCATTTTTAATAAGCTCGTCGAAATCAATATTCATCTGCCAGGTTTCAAGAGTTTCGCCGTTTGGAGTGGTAGAGGCAGGGACGTCATGGACTTGAATTGTGGATGGTTGGTCAAATTCAAATATATTATACAAAACGTCCTTAACCTCGGTATTGAGTAATCCAAAATAAGAGGCATTTACGTTCATATCAAATGCGCCGTAATAAATTTCTTTAGTGGCGGGGATGATTAAAACCAAAATTGATGCCAAAACTCTTACGCCAATGGTAGAGGCAAGGCCTATAAGACGCTTTTTGATTTGGATTTTTTGGAAGATAACTCTTTTTTTGTTTATAAGGAAAAGGCTGAATATAGTGGGAACAGAAGTGATTATAATTGGTAAAAAACAGGCTTTTATGGTGCCTATGGTTTTTTCAATAATGCCTTTTTCAATTATTTGGTCGGCACCGCCCACACCAATGGAGTACAGTATATAATATTTGTTAAAGCACCAGTAGTAAACAATTTGTGATGCAAAAAGTACGGTCATGGCAATAAGCAGAACTTTTGCTAATATATTGTTGACTTTTGGTGAAAAACTACTGCAAAGGAAGTACAACAAACCGCCTGCAAAAAGGGAGTAAAGGGGCAGAATAGCAAGACCCCAGTTGAAAAATTTCGGAGTTGTGATAAGTTTAAAAACAAACTCCATATAAAGTATTGTGCAGGGGAAAATTAAAAAGCTTAACCATTTAATTTTGGAAATCTTCTCGTTAAACTTTTCCAAAAATGCCTTGCGGCCTTTTGATGGTTTTTCGCTTTCATCAGGCAAATCGTCGATTTGGTTTTTTTCTGTATCAAGGTCAACTGCTGTAGTGTTGGCACTTTGTTCTACGACTTCATCTAAGTCGGTATTTTTAAGTGATTCTGTATTATTCACGTTCAAAAACCTTTCTTTTTTAAATTTTAATTGCATTATACAACATTTTTATCAATAATTCAACCAAATACAAGAAAAAAATAATATTTACCAATATAGTTTTTGTTGATATAAAGTTAATAATGTGTTATAATGATGTAAATAGTGTAAAAAATACGAAAATCTGGAGAAAATAATGGAAAAACTGAAAAATTCACATTTTAAGTATTGTTTTATTCCAATTGCAATAATGATTATAGTGAACTTCATAACATATACCTGTACTAAATATATAACAGATTCAGGGAATCATTATGATATTTCACTGCCAATTGATATGTCATTGCCTTTTATTCCTGCATTTATTGTAATTTACGTGTTATCGTATCTTCAGTGGGTTTTTGGTTTTGGCCTTGTGGCAAGAGAAAGTAAAGAGGTATGTTATAGGGTGATTTCCTCTGAAATAATTGCAAAAATTATTTGTTTTGTGATTTTTGTAGTTTTTCCCACAACTATGCTCCGCCCCGAGATAAATGATAGCGATTTTTTCAGTACCCTTACAAAGGTAATTTATTTTTTAGATACTCCTACAAATCTCTTCCCGTCGGTGCATTGCCTTGAGAGTTGGATTCTTTTTAGAACTGCACACGAAATAACACGTCATAAAAAATGGCTTGTGGCGGCTTGGCTTATTTTTGCACTTTTGGTGTTTGCATCGGTTTTACTTGTAAAACAACATTTGATTTTAGATATACCTGCAGCTATTTTAATAGCAGAAATCTCTTTGTTTGCAGGCAAAAAATTTAAAACAGGCAGAATTTTTGAAAAACTAAACAGAAAATTTTTGAAGGGGGAATGAATTTGTCAGATACGCAAAACACATCTGTAGAAGCGAGCAATAAAAATGAAAAAAGTAGTTCTTTCAGTTTGAAAAATCGTATTCTTTGGACTCTTGTTTTCGTGGCTATTGCAGCACTTAGTATATGGGCAATTGTTTCCCAAACAAAGGATTTCTCCTTTAAAGAATTCGCACTCTTTGTGAAAAATTCAAATCCATATTGGCTGGGTGCGGCTATTGTTTCCATGCTTGGATTTGTGTTTTTTGAGGCCTTTGCATTGATATATATATGCAGAGCTTTTGGCTATAAAACCGGTTTAAAGGGTGGTTTTGTCTACTCGGCGGCGGATATATACGTTTCGGCTATAACTCCATCTGCCACAGGCGGCCAGCCCGCAAGTGCATTTTTTATGATGAAGGACGGTATGCCCGGCACCTTTGTTACAGCGGCACTTGTTTGCAACCTTTTAATGTATACGTCGGCTATAGTTGCTTTGGGACTTTTTGCAACCCTCGCAAATTTTGGTGCATTTTTAGGCTTTTCTATAGTCTCAAAGATTTTAATAATAGCAGGCGTGATTATACAACTCTTTTTATTTTCATTTTTTATAATGATTTTATTCAAAAAAGGCCTTTTAGAAAAGCTTTGTGCTGTGGTAGTTAAATTCTTAGGGAAAATTCGCTTGGTTCGTAACGTGGATTCAACCCTTGCAAAATTAAAGGTGAAGATGGATTCCTATTCCAAGCACACCTCAATGCTAAAGGGTAAAGGTAAACTTTTTGTAGTTGTTTTTATTTTTAATTTACTTCAAAGACTTTGCATAGTTTTGGTAACTCCCCTCACCTATTTGGCGGCGGGCGGAGAGTTATCAAGAGCCTATGACGTATTTATAACACAAATTTACGTTTTGCTTGGTTCAAACTGTGTTCCGATTCCGGGTGCTATCGGTGTTACCGATTATCTTATGTTAGATGGATTCCAAATGATGGGTATTCAAAATTTTCAGTTTTTAGAACTGTTTAGCAGATTCCTCTCATTTTATATGTGCATTATAATTTGCGGTATAGCACTGTTTTGCAGTTGTATTTCTTATTCAGATAAAATGAAAAAGTGTAAGGCTAAAAACATACAGGAGGAAAATTAATTATGATTGGCGTTTATGATTATACTGTTGTTTTAACTTATCTTTCCTTGCTTTCGGCGGGAACGGGAATTATGGTTGCTTTGGGTGAAAGCGGTCACCCGTTTTTGGGAATATTCTTTTTGCTTTTCTGCGGACTTTGTGACGCCTTTGACGGCAAGGTAGCGTCCACCAAAAAGGATCGTACCGATTTAGGCCGCAAGTTCGGTATACAGATAGATTCCCTCTCCGACCTTGTTGCATTTGGCGTTTTGCCGGTTTGTATAGGCGGTGCGTTTATTAGGGTTTCTGCACCTACAATAGATTTTATAACCGGCGAGTGGTATAACTGGATTGCAAAAGTTGCAGTTTATGGAGTACTTGCACTTTACGTTTTGGCTGCTATGATTCGACTTGCATATTTCAACGTCACCGAGGAGGAGCGTCAGTCCACCGAAACAGGTGCCAGAAAATATTATCTTGGCTTACCTGTAACGGCAGCCTCTCTTATTTTCCCTGCAGTAGGCTTACTTCAATACTTAATGCGTCCAATTTGCGACCTTACTTGGCTCTACATACTCACCGTAGTTATTGTAGGAGTGTTATTTGTGTCCCCCTTTAAACTTAAAAAATTAAAGCTTAAAGGAATTTTGGTTCTTGTTGGAATTGGCGTGATTGAATTTATAGCTCTCGGAATCACTTACATTGTTAGGGAAATTATATGAAAAAAGAAAAAAAGGGCGCACTTAATTTTTTATACAATACCGCCTTTGGCAGAATGCTTTTAAAACCACTTTGCAGTAGAACTCTTTCAAAAATTTGCGGAGCTTTTTTAGATAGCAGAATGTCAAAACCACTTATAAAAAAGTTTGTTAAAAACAACGGGATAGATTTAAATGATTACGAAAGCGATAATTTCAAATGCTTTAACGATTGCTTTTGCCGAAAAATAAAGGCGGAACTCCGACCGATAGATGGTGAAAAAAGTCATTTTATTTCCCCCTGTGACGGACTTTTAAGCCTTTATAAAATAGATGATGATACCGTTTTGCCAATAAAACAAAGCCATTATAAAATAAGTGATTTATTAAACGGTGACGAAATCTACAAAAAATATAAAGACGGAATTTGCCTTGTTTTTAGACTTTGTGTGGATCATTATCACCGCTATTGTTACTTTGATAACGTTAAAAAAGGCGAAAATGTTTTTGTTAAAGGAAAGCTTCATACCGTTCGCCCTATAGCCCTTGAAAGGTATCCTGTTTTTGTTCAAAACTGTAGAGAATATACAGTAATGGAAAGCGAAAATTTCGGTACCATAACTCAAATTGAGGTTGGAGCTATGCTGGTTGGAAAAATTAAAAACCATCATGGCGTAGGAGAGTTCGCAAGAGGCGAGGAAAAGGGTATGTTCCTTTATGGTGGCAGTACGGTGGTGCTTCTTGTGGAAAAAGACCGCATTGAGGTAGAGCAAAAATATTTTGAAGCAACAAAAAATTATGAAGAAATCCCCGTAAAAATGGGTGAGTGTCTGTTCACCTTAAAATAGAAAAATTAACTCCATAACCGCTTTTAAAACGGTTATGGAGTTTTTGTTTATAAACACGATAAATTGTAGTTTGCAGCCTTAGGCTGTTTATTCCGAATAGGTTTTATGCGGATGGCTAAATCTCGTTCCGCGGCCGGAAGGATATAGATAAATTGTAGTTTGAAAGGCGGAAAGCCTTTCAAACTTGTAGGGGACGGCGCCCTCGACGTCCCTTTTAAAATGAATAATTTTTGTAATTGATAAATTGTTATTTATCGCACAAATTTTGGGCGATATTGTAGGGCAGGGGCTTGCTCCTGCCGTTAAAGTTTGTGCTATTTTTTTGCGGAACGAGCAAGCCCGTTCCCTACGTTAAACCCCTTTATTTATGCATTTTTTAAAGATTGTGCAAACCATTCGTCGGTGCTGACCTTTTAAGGGATGTCGAGGGCGCCATCCCCTACAATGTTACCCTAAAATTGTGCAAAAAATAACAATTTATCTGTGACCTTATGGCCGCGGAACGGTGTTTAGCCCTTTAGGAAAAGCCTGTTCGGATAAAAATTATCTGACTGATATATTTATAAACATAAAATCTGCAATAAAAGTGCGAAAAAGCACTTTTATTGCAGATTTTCTTTTTTATTCTTATTTAAAGGGATTTTATAAATTTTGTTTTTTTACATCCCCTTTTACTGATTTAAGTTTTAATTTATTCTGGTTTTTCTTGTGCCAAAAACAATTCCGTAATAATC
>JAZSJA010000052.1:0-3195 GCA_045534095.1 Acutalibacteraceae bacterium
TCTATTAAATTTTCATTTATTTTAAGCCCCGAAGACAGGTGCATTTTATTGTTTTCATCTATAAAAACAGCCTCTGCATCAATAGTTTCAATAAGCTTCATACCTTCATCCAAACCCTTTAAAAAGCAAAGGGTAGAAAGGGCGTCGGCACGAGTGGCAGATTTGGAAATTATTGTAACTGAGGTAAGTCCGTTTTGTTCGGGGTAGCCCGTTTTGGTGTTTAAAAGATGATGGTAGATTTCTCCATCCTTTTCAAAATACCGTTGATAAATTCCGCTTGTTACCACTGAGGTATCATGGCAGCTTATGGTGGCTATATTCCCCTCACAGAAAGGTTTTTGAATACCTACGTTAAAACTGTTATTATCTTTTTTGCCAATTACAGTAACGTTGCCGCCTAGGTTAATAACCGCTGATTTTATACCTTTTGCTACCAAAAATGCAGATATTTCATCTGCCATATACCCCTTGGCAATACCGCCTAAATCTATTTCAGAATTATTTTTAAGGGTTATGGAGTTTTCGGTTTTTATAATGTTATGGTAGTCTATTTTAGGTAATATAGTAGAAATTTCCGCTTCACTTGGCATAATGCCTTTTTTAAAGTCCCAAAGGGTACTTAGGGGCTTTACGGTAATATCAAATGCACCTTCACCAAGATCGGAGTACCATAAGCCGTAATCAATAATATTTGAAAGCTCATTGGACGGATTATGACACACTTTTGTTTTGTTAAGCTTAGAAAGTTCGGAATTTTCATCCTTGCAATTAAATTTATTTGCAAGTGAGTTGCAAAGGTTTACTGCACCGTCAAGAATATCCTCATTTCCATCGTAAAGGGTTACGGTGCATACCGTATCGGCAGCGAAAAAGGTTCGGGATAGGGTAGTAGAAACGCAACCTTTAAGGGAGGATAACGAAGACAGTATTACCGCTAAAAGAGAAACGAAAATCGCTGTATATGTTATAGATTTTCTTCTATTCATCGAGTTTCAAAACTGCCATAAAGGCTTCTTGCGGAACTTCAACCGAGCCTAACTGACGCATACGTTTTTTACCTTCTTTTTGTTTTTCAAGAAGTTTTTTCTTACGGGTAATATCACCGCCGTAGCACTTGGCAAGAACGTCCTTACGCATTGCTTTAACCGTCTCTCTGGCGATAATTTTACCGCCGATTGCAACCTGAACGGGAACCTCAAAAAGTTGACGGGGGATAAATTCTTTTAATTTTTCGGCTATTCTTCTTGCTCTTGCGTAGGCGTTGTCGGAGTGAACTATAAAGGAAAGTGCATCAACAACGTCGCCGGCAAGCATAACGTCAAGCTTAACAAGCTTTGATGTTTGGTAGCCTTTAAGCTCATAATCGTAACTGGCATAACCGCGTGTGCGTGATTTAAGGGCATCAAAAAAGTCGTAAACAATCTCGCCAATGGGCATAACGTAGTGCAAATCAACTCGGTCGCCCATATACTGGGTATCCTTATATTCGCCTCTGCGTTCCTGACAAAGTCCCATAATATCGCCAATGTATTCGCGTGGGGAGAATATGTGCACGTCGGCAACAGGCTCCATAGCCGAAGCGATGGTGGCGGGATCGGGGTAGTTTGTGGGATTATCCACCTCTACAACGTCACCGTTGGTAAGTTCGAATTTATACACAACGCTGGGCGCGGTGGTAACTAAATCTAAATTGTATTCTCTTTCCAGTCGTTCTTGGATGATTTCCATATGAAGAAGACCTAAAAATCCGCAACGGAAACCAAAGCCCAAGGCCTGGGAGGTTTCTGCCTCAAAAAGGAGTGAAGCATCGTTAAGTTGAAGTTTTTCAAGGGCTTCTCTAAGGTCGGTGTAGTGGGCTCCGTCGGCAGGGTAGATACCGCAGAAAACAACCGGATTAACCTTGCGATAGCCCTCAAGAGGTTCAGCAGCGGGATTTTCGCTAAGGGTTATGGTATCACCAACACGGGCATCACCAACGGTTTTGATGGATGCGGCAAGATAACCTACCTCACCCGCTTTTAAAACGTCACAGGGTACCATTGAGGTTGCCATTTTTCTACCAACCTCAACGGCTAAAAACTCTGCACCGGTAGCCATCATTTTAATTGTTTGACCGGGTTTAATCTCACCCGATACCACGCGGAAATAAACAATAACGCCCTTATAGGGGTCGTAGTATGAGTCAAAAATAAGTGCTTTGAGTGGCTCGGTGGAATCGCCTGTAGGTGCGGGGATTTCGGTAATGAGTTTTTCTAAAATCTCGCCTATATTTTCGCCCGTTTTTGCAGAAACCTTTGGTGCTTCATCGGCTGGAATACCAATAATATCCTCAATTTCGGCAATAACACGCTCAGGGTCAGCACTGGGCAAATCGATTTTATTTATAACGGGCAAAAGCTCCAAATTGTGGTCAACTGCAAGGTAGGTGTTGGCAAGGGTTTGTGCCTCAATACCCTGGGAAGCATCAACAACCAAAACAGCACCCTCGCAAGCGGCAAGAGAGCGTGAAACCTCGTAGTTAAAGTCAACGTGACCGGGAGTATCAATTAGGTTGAACTCGTACTCTTCGCCATTTTGAGCCTTGTAATAAAGGGTAACTGCGTGGGCTTTGATGGTGATGCCACGTTCCCTTTCTAAGTCCATACTGTCTAAAAGTTGGTCTTCCATATCCCTTTGAGTAACCGATTCGGTAAGCTCTAAAAGTCGGTCTGCAAGGGTAGATTTACCATGGTCAATATGAGCAATAATGCAAAAATTTCTAATATGATCCTGTGGAATAGCCAAACTGCATTTCTCCTATTTTAAATATATTCGATTAATTATAACATAAATAAATAGATTTAGCAAGATTTTATTCCTAACAAGTTTTATTTATCGCTATCGTCACGTTCCGTGGTCGGAAAGATACAGAAAAATGTTATTTGAATATGAACTTTGCGAGTTAAATTGTAGGGGCTGGCGGTCTCACGCTGCGGCGTTCGGTCCCTCAGCGGCTCTAACAGTCCACCGGACTGTTATTCACTACCGCTTCGCAGCTAAAGCTACCTCGACTGCCCTAAAAAGGTCAGCACCAACGAATGGTTTGCACAATCTTCAAAAAATCGCATAAATAAAGGGTTTTAACGTAGGGAACGGGCTTGCTCGTTCCGTAAAAAATTAGCACAAACTTTAACGGCTTTAACGGCAGGAGCAAGG
>JAZSJA010000026.1:0-9025 GCA_045534095.1 Acutalibacteraceae bacterium
TCCGCATAAATACCATATTTTATAAAATAATTGAATTTAATTTTCACGAAAAAACGGGGCGTCGAAAATCGCCGCCCCCTACAATTACGTACCAACATTCGCACGATAAACTACAATTTACCGCTATCTTTCCGGCCGCGGAACGGCGTTTAGCCCTTTAGGAAAAACCTGTTCGGATAAAAATTATCTGACTGATATATTTATAAAAATAAAATCTGCAACCAAAGTGCTTTTTCGCACTTTTATTGCAGATTTTCTATTTTTTATTCTTATTTAAAGGGATTTAATAAATTTTGTTTTTTTACATCCCCTTTTATTTAAATCTTTTCAATTTTTATAAGACTTGTATTGCCTGAGGTGCCACTCGTATCACCGCCGGTGATAATAATCTTATCGCCCTTATCAAGTTCAAGGTCCTGTTCTGCAATTTTCTTTGCCGTATAAAAAAGCACGTCGGTTGAACTAAAACGTTCGCACATTGCAGGAATAACCCCCCAAGAAAGAGCAAGTCTTCGCCAGGTTCTCTCCTCGGTAGTAAGTCCCAAAATAGGAACGGTTGGACGGAAACGGGAAACCATTCGTGCAGTTTTTCCCGAAAGGGAACAAGCAACTATTGCCTTTGCATCAAGATCGATTGCCATACCGCAGGTTGAGTGAGAAATAGCATCGACAGCATTTCTTATTTCAAATGAAGAATTATGAAAACGCTTGTTGTAATGTATATTACTTTCAGTGGTTTCGGCAATTTCTGCCATTGTTTTTACCGACTCTATGGGATATTTACCTGCGGCAGTTTCTCCGGAGAGCATAATTGCACTTGTACCATCATAAACAGCATTGGCAACGTCAGATATCTCGGCCCTTGTGGGACGGGGATTGGAAATCATAGATTCAAGCATTTCGGTTGCAGTTATAACCCTTTTGCCCAATAGACGGCACTTTGTTATAAGCTTCTTTTGAATGGCGGGAAGCATTTTGAAGGGTATTTCAACACCCATATCCCCACGGGCGATCATAATACCATCACAAACCTCGCATATTTCTTCAATATTATCAAATCCCGACTGATTTTCAATTTTTGCAATCAGTTCAACATCGTCGGCGTTCATTTCTTTAAGGAAATTATGAACGTCAATGAGATCCTGCTTCTTAGAAACAAAGGAACAAGCTATATAATCAACGTCATTCTGCACACCAAAAGCAATATCCTTTTTATCCAGTTCGGATAAATATTCCTGCTCCATAACCTTGCCGGGGAAACTCATACTTTTTCTATCAGATAATTCACCGCCTATAACAACGGTGCAATCAATATTCGCTCCCTCAATTTTTTTAACCTCAAAGGTTAAAAGACCGTTATTAAGTAAAATAATATCACCAACGCTCAGCTCGTTTGGGAGATTATTATAGCTTACTGCAACTTTTGTTTCATCACCAATAATATCCTCGGTGGTAAAGGTGAATTTATCACCATCCTTTAAGGTGATTTTTTGATTTTTAAAGGTTTTTATTCTATACTCAGGCCCTTTGGTATCAAGCATAATTGCAATAGGTAAATTAAGGTCTTTTCTAACCTTTTTAATAATATCTATTCTTTTTTGATGATCTTCGTGGGTATTGTGAGAAAAATTAAGTCTTGCCACGTTCATTCCTGCTTTTGCAAGACCTATTATAATTTCCTCACTTTCACTCGCAGGTCCAATAGTACATACTATTTTGGTTTTACGCATTTTTATCTCCTAAATAATTTGAATTTTATATTTCTTTTTGGGAACCAATGGGATTAACGATACTGTAACCTATATTTACAAGATGGTCGGCTACACGTTCAAGACCAACAATGGTAGATGAATAATAAGGACTTACATCCATACTGCAATTGCCCTCTGCAAGACGGGCAAAGTGGTTTGCGGTAAATTGTTTTTTCATAGCATCGATTTCATCCTCTAATATTGCAAGCTGTGATAATTCTGCCGTATTAAGACTATCAAATGCATCCTTGGAAAGGGCAAGCATCTGTGTTACCTTATCAGACATTTTTGCAATATCATTTAAACCGTTTTCAGAAAAAGCAATTTTCTTAGCCGACATTGACGTAGCTATTTCATGGAAGTTTTCTGCATGGTCACCAACACGCTCAAGGTCGTTAAGCACGTGAAAATAAGAACCGATGATTTTTTCATCGCTCTGCTCAACGGTAGCAGAAAGTTTAATTAAGAATTTTGTAAGTGCACCGTTTGTGAAGTCAATAATCGCTTCATTCTCCGCAACCCTTGCACCTTTTGAAAAATCATTTGTTTGCATTGCATCAAAGGAAAGCTTTACGTTTTCCTCAACCAAGCTAAACATATAATCTATTTCTTTTTTAACCTGCATAAGTGCAATGGGAGGGGTTTTTAAAAGTCGGTCATCTATGAATCTAAGAGTACGTTCTTCTTCATCTGTTTTCTTATCTCTGATCACCTTGCAGGAATAATTAACCAACTGTTTTACAAAGGGAAGGAGCACAAGAGTGGTAGAAAGGTTAAATATAACGTGGAAAAGAGAAACCCTCATTTGGAGTGACATTGCATCTTTTCCGGGGAAGAATGACGTTAAAAGATTTATCATAGGGTCTTTAAATATCCACACTATTGCGGTAAAAATAACCGTACCTATCACGTTAAAGGTAAAGTGAATTAAGGCAACTCGCTTGGAGTTTGGTTTTGCACCAATAGAGGCGAGAAGTGCGGTAACGCAGGTACCGATGTTTGCACCAAGAATTATAAAAAGGGCAAGATCGAGGGTTAAAACTCCGGTACCTACCATTGTAATAACTACACCCGTTGCCGCCGAAGAGCTTTGGATAAGTGCGGTAAAAATAGCACCGATAAAAATAAGAAGTATAGGATGATTGATAACGCTGAAAATATCCAAAAACATTTCCTCAACCTTAGCGTTTCCAAAGGCCTCCTCACTACTCATTACGTTAAGTCCTACAAAAATAAGACCAAGACCGCTACACAAAAGACCTGCAAGTTTTACTTTTTCCTTTTTGGCAAAGCCCATCATAACACCTGCAAATGCCAAAAGATACATAAGCATATCAAAAATATCGTTTTTAAGGGCAACCAACACACCTGTAATAGTTGTACCAATATTTGCACCCATTATAATTGGGGTAGCTTGCATAAGTGTCATAACACCTGCATTAACCAAACCTATTACCATAACCGACGTGGCAGAGGAGCTTTGAATAATAGCCGTAACACCTGCACCAATTCCAACACCTGCAAAACGATTGTTACTAATTCTGCCCAGTAATTTTTTCATACCCTCGCCGGCCGATTTTTCAAGAGCTTCACCCATAAAGTTCATACCTACTATGAACACGCCAACACCGGCAAGCAGCCATATAAGACTTCCTAAAAGTTCCATATTTTTTGTTTTCTCCTTTCATTTTTGAAAAAGCATTTTTTAAATCATTTTAATCCATCATAAAGATTATAACATCTCTCTGGTAAAGATGCAGTTAAAAATAAACTTTTACAAAAATAAATCCGTTACGCCTCTATCCGTTAAGACGGTAGCCTACACCCAGCTCGTTAACTATATAATTTACCTCTCCCGGCTTGTCTCCGAATTTTTTTCTGATATTTGCCATATTAACCTGTAATTTTTTAATGTTGCCGTCATCGGCATAATCTCCCCAAATTGCCTTAATAATGGCGGCATAGGTCATCATTTTCCCTTGATTTTCTGAGAGAAGTGCCACTATATTATACTCGGTTTGGGTAAGATGAATTTCTTCACCGCGTATAAAAATCTGACGGGCATCATAGTCTATTTCCAAATCCTTAATGGCAAATTTACCTCCCGGTAGTCTTCCCTCATAAGAACTATACCGATTATTGCGAAGAGCCGCCCTCACCCTTGCCAAAAGCTCGCCTGCGCTAAAAGGCTTTGTGATGTAATCGTTAGCCCCACCATCAAGGGCTGAAATTTTATCATTTTCATTGGTTCTTGCAGACAAAACGATAATGGGAGTAAGGGAGCTTTCCCTTGCAAAGGTAAGAAAATTCATTCCGTCCATATCGGGAAGACCCAAATCCAAAATAACCAGGTCAGGAATATGGGATTTAAATAAGGTTTTAGCGGCAGAAACAGTATCTGAAAGAATTGTTTGATATCCTGCCGTTTCAAGCATTGTTCTGATTAGGTTGCGGATATTTGCTTCATCCTCCACAACAAGAATTTTATATTTATTCTGTATCACTTATATCTTCCGCATCTAAATCGAAGCGGAATACCGCACCTCCTGTTTTTAAATTTTCCGCAGAAATGTTTCCTCCGTGAACCTTAATGATTGTTGCACACACCGAAAGTCCAATACCTGCATTTTTCTTTTTGCCATCGGCAACTTTATTTTCATAATTATTATAATAACCTGTAAAAAGTGTTTCAAACTTTTTAGGATTGATACCCCTGCCATTATCCTTTATTTCAAAGATTACCTTTTGACCAAGGGTAAAAACTCTGAAAGTAAGTTTGGTCATTCCCTTAGCGTGTTGGACGGCATTTTCAAGAATATTAACAATTACCTGCTCTATTAAAAGGGGGTCCATAGGAACGATTATAACCTCATCGGGGACTTCTATTTCTACTTTTTGATTTGGGTAACGCTTTTTAAATTTTAGCATTACAGAATCAACCAACTCATCAAGTACCGTTGGAGTTTTAACAATTTTAACCTGTCCGCTATCAATGCGGGTAACAGAAAGCAAATTCTCCACCATACGTATAAGCCATTCGGAATCTTCCTTTATTCCAAGCAAGATTTCATTTTTTTGTTCACTTGTTAAAAAATCACCATTTTCAATAAGGGTGGTGCTTGAGCCATAAATTGTTGTAAGAGGAGTTCTTATATCATGCGAAACTGCTCTTAAAAGATTTGCACGTATATTCTCTTTTTCACTTTCCGCCTTTTCTGATTCATTTCTTTTAAGCTTGGTTGTTATGGCACTTGTGGAAATAGCAATAAAAATCATTATAAAGCCTGAAATAAAATTTACGGGAATAGTAAAATTAAATGCAAAATAGGGGAAAGTGAATGCATAATTTACTGCAAAGGTTCCAATAAATGCTCCTAAAACCCCGTAGAAATAACCGTCGGTAAATAATGATATTAAAAATACTGCAAAAATAAAAATTGTTGAAATATGCTCTTTTACGTCAAAGCTATATTGAAAAAGTACACTAAGGCCAACTGCAGAAGAGAGAAATACCATTGTGAATAAAATATTTTTTGCAATATTAGAAAAATTTTTCAACTTTACCAGCCTTTCTTTTTTGTTTTTTTAATTATAATACTTTTTCAGTAAATAAACAGTAAAAAATAAAAGGCAGATAGCAAAAACCATCTGTCTTTATTTTAAAAGAGTTTCTTTTGTAAAATATATTTATGCTAAAGGTTTTATTTAAAATATTATCTTCTCTTTTTAAAAAACTCCTGTAAAATTTGGGCAGACTCTTTTTCTTTTATGCCGCCAAATACCTCGGGCTTGTTTGGAAAATTAAATGAATATAAATTAGTCACCGAGCCCAAGGCACCTTTTACGGGATCAAAAGCACCAAAAATAATTTCTTTAATTCTAGCGTTTACTGCGGCTCCCGCACACATTGCACAAGGCTCTAAGGTTACGTAAAGCTCTGCACCTGTAAGCCTGAAATCCCCCAAAACCTCTGCCGCTTTTTTTATGCATAAAATTTCTGCATGGGCAGTGGGATCATTTTGTGCCTCACATAAATTATGTGCTGAAGCGATTATTTTATTATTCTTTACTATTACCGCGCCTATGGGAACCTCACCTATAAGTGCGGCTTTTTTTGCCTGCTCTAAAGCATATTCCATATATTTTGCGTTCATTTTTTCACCCTGATTTTATAAAGCAAACTGTATTGCCAAAACTTCCAATAAAGTGAGTGAATAAAAAACAATAATAGAAGCCGAGGAAGAAAACCAACCAAATTTTTGCATGGAGGTTGATAACTGTCCATTTTTCTTAAAGCCAAATAAATTTTTATTTTTAACACTTAAAATATAAAATCCTAAAAAACTGACAATTATCAAAAATGCTATTATCAGAAGATTTAAAATTGCAAATAATTCTTCTTCCATTAAACCACTTGAATAATCTAAACAAACGGAAATGAAATTATTTATAAAATGTATGATTACGCCGGTCCAAAAGGATTCGGTTTCAACAACCATTACACCTATAACAAGTCCTACTAAAAATGCAAAGGGAATTTGCATTAAATTTCCGTGTATAAAGCCAAAAATCAAAGAAGAAGTAAAAATTGCAAAGCCTTTGCCAAATTTTAAAAGACTTCCCATAATTGCCGAGCGAAATAAAAATTCCTCAATAAGAGCGGGGGCAACTGCTACTGCGAGTACGCTGATTATAAAACCCAAAATACCTTCAGGTTGTTCAATATCAGGCATCTCAAAAGGGAAAAAGCTTTCAAATTTAGACCTAAGCATACTAACCGCCACGTTTGCAGTACTACAAAAACCTACCGCCGTCATAATAGCCGGCAAGGTTATACCTTTTTTTGGTCGCCCGTATGAAATAAGAGAGGCAGCCTTGGTGCCTTGTGCTTTTAAAATAAAAATTCCCGAAAGACCAAAACCAAGCACCGTAATAATAATATTAAGCTCCAAAATTACGGCGGGGTTATTTATAAACTCTTTGGCTTCTTTTGTTCTTACAAAAAGTTCTAAAAGAAAATCAACCACAAAATTAAAGGCAAAAAATAATATTATACCCAGTCCTATATGATTAGCAGTTCTTTTAACTGCTTTTTTTTCAAAATAGAGTTGCGTTTCCTCGGGACTTTGAACAGGTTGGTTAAAATACGGTTGATAACTATGTTGATAACCGTAATAATTAGGTTGAAAATACCTTTGAAATTGTTGATTTTGGGCATTATTAGTAGGATTTTGAATGTTAATAACATTATTAAGGTTATTAACATTATTTGTGTCGATTTCTGTATTTTCTTCTGATAAATCTATTTCTACGTCTTTCATTTCTGAGGTCTGCTCCAAAGAAACAGGCGGAATATTTTCCGCATTTTCATTTTCAAAATAAAACCCGTCTTTCAAAATACTCCGCCTTTCTCTTTTATATTTTAAATTTTATTCTTCGCCCTCAGCAGCTTCATCATTTTCTACTGCTTCAGCTTCTGCAGCGGCCTCTGCGGCAAGCTCTGCCTCATCAAGACCCTCTTCTGCATCGGCATCAGGCTCATCGGGATGGTCGGTAATTTCTTCATCATCGTGGGGAGTTGCAACAACTGTAAGAAGTTTTGCACCCTCTTCAATTCTCATTACCTTAACACCCTTACCGGGACGGCGATAAACGTTAAGCTCACCAAGGTGAATACGAATTATAATACCGCTTGAGGAAATCATAATCAAATCGTCATCCTCATCAGGGGAAATAACTGCTGCAACGTTGCCATATTTTGCAACTTTATAGTTGATAAGACCCTTACCGCCACGGGATTGAACACGGTAATCGGAAATCTCACTAATTCTACCAAAGCCTGTTTCGGTAACGGTAAGCACCTTGTCACCATCCTTGGCAACAATCATACCTATAACCTCATCACCATCACTAAGACGAATAGCACGAACACCACGTGCAGTTCTACCCATTGAACGAACTCCGCTTTCATTAAAGCGAATAGCCTTACCAAGCTTTGTTGCTACCATAAGATCAGATTTACCATCGGTAAGCTTAACAAAGCAAAGCTCATCATCCTCATCAATAGAAAGAGCAATAAGTCCGTTTTTACGGATATTTTTGAAAAGCTCCAAGGGAGTACGTTTAATAATAGCCTTTTTGGTACCCATACAAACGTACATACCATCCTCAATTTGAGGTACGGGAAGAATTGTCATAATTCTTTCATCTGCTTGTAAGGGGAGAAGATTTACAATGTTCATACCCTTTGAAGTACGGCTTCCCTCAGGAATTTCATAAGCCTTCATACGGTAAACCTTACCAAGGTTACTAAACATCATTACCCAGTCATGGGATAGACAGGTAAACATACTCTCAACCACGTCATCCTCGCGGGTGGTCATACCCTTAATACCGCGACCGCCACGATTTTGAGCCTCATACTCATCACAAGGCATACGTTTAATATAGCCGTTATTGGTTTTGGTAAGAACGCACTGCTCTTTAGGTATTAAATCCTCAATATCAACCTCGCCAGCAACGTCTGAAATTTCGGTACGACGGTCATCAGAATACTTATCTCTAAGATTGAGTGCATCATTTTTAACTATTTCTAAAATTCTGGAACGAGAAGCCAAAATATCTTCGCATTCCCTGATAAATGCAAGTTTTTCCTCTAATTCATCAATGATTTTTTGTTTTTCCATACCTGCCAAACGACCAAGTTGCATTTGTACAATGGCAGTTGCTTGAATATCATCCAAACCAAAACGGTTTATTAAAGCCTCTTTACTTTCGGGAATGGTTTTACTGTTGCGGATTATGGAAATAACCTCATCAATAAAATCAAGTGCAATTTTTAAGCCCTCTAAAATATGTGCTCTTTCCTCGGCTTTTCTCTTATCAAACGCAGTACGACGATAAATAATATCATACTGGAAGTCGATGGCATTTTGGAGCATCTCTTTAAGGGTTAAAATTTGAGGTTTACCATTAACAATTGCAAGTAAAATTGCACCAAAAGTGGTTTGAAGTGCAGTATATGAATAAAGTTTGTTAAGTACAACCTGGGGACTTGCATCCTTTTTGATACTTACAACAATTCTTATACCGCCGTCACGCTTTGAAGAGTAGTCAACAACATCATCAATGCCATCAATCTTTTTCTCACTTGCAAGGTCATAAATGTGTTTAACTAAATCTTTTTTGCGTACTTTATAAGGTATTTCGGTAATAACTATACGGAATTTACCATTTTGAGTTTCTTCAATTTCTGCCTTACCACGAACAATAAT
>JAZSJA010000053.1:0-4676 GCA_045534095.1 Acutalibacteraceae bacterium
GATTTGCAAAAATTAGCCGATGAATACGGATTTTTAAAGGTTACTGATATTATCACAGGTGGTTCTTGTCGTGAAGAATCGGTAAAAAAAGGCTTCGAGCGGCTTATTAAAAATACAAAAATCAAAACGGTGCTTGTTCACGATGGTGCAAGACCGCTTGTCAGTCAAGAGGTTATAAATCGTGTTGTAAACGGGGCAGAGGAGTTCCTTGCCGTAGTTCCTGCCGTACCGGTTAAAGATACTGTTAAAAAGATAGGCGAGCTTGGTAAGGTGGAGGAAACGGTGGACAGAACCAATCTTGTAAACATCCAAACTCCGCAAGGATTTTCGGCTCCTCTTTTAAGTGAAGCCTTTGAAAAAGCGGGGGAGAGTTTATTGGCGTTTACCGACGATGCCTCCATTGTTGAGGCGGCAGAAAAGCCGGTCTATACCGTAATGGGCGATTATAAAAATATAAAAATAACTACGCCGGAGGATTTAATTCTCGCCGAGGCGTATTTAAAAGCTATGGAGGGTGAGTAATGCGAATAGGTCACGGATACGATGTTCACAAACTGGTCGAGGGCAGAAAGTGCATTATAGGCGGTGTGGATATACCATCTGACGTGGGGCTTCTTGGCCATTCCGATGCCGACGTTTTATTGCACGCAATTTCCGATGCTTTACTTGGTGCCGCTGCTTTGGGTGATATTGGTAAGCATTTTCCTCCAAGTGATAATGCATTTAAGGATGCAGATAGCCGAGTATTATTAAGGCGGGTTGTAGAGCTTTTAAATCAAAACGGGTTTAAGGTAGGCAATGTGGATTCAACCATAATTGCTCAGAAACCCAAAATGGCTCCGCATATTGATGCTATGCGAAAAAATATCGCCAAAGATTTAAATTTGGAGGTTGAGGCAGTAAGTGTAAAAGCCACTACTGAAGAGGGGTTGGGCTTTACAGGTGAGGGAAAAGGCATCGCCGCTCACGCCGTTTGCATCATTGAAAATATATAACCGAAATACCTCCCGTATAGGATAAACATAATTACAGCCTTTTTTGAATATTTATATATAAAAAGGGGTGTTTTTATGTTTGGATTTATAATAACAAAAAAACGAATTTCTGAGCTTTTAACCATTGTTATTTTGTCGGATATCGTTTTGTGCTTGGTTTTGTTAAAATCGGCCAATAAAGGTGTTGAGGCGATGGATTTAGAGCCTGCAACCGATAAAATTGAACGAATTGCTTTTATAGAAAATTTGGGATATAAAGTGGATAGAGCTGTGGAGGAAGAAAAAAAGGAGATTGTAATTCCTCACGTCTTAAACGATGTTTTAAAAGAGTATCTAAAAATACAAAACATCGGAGGATACAGCCCTGAAAAATTTATGGGGAAAAAGGCTGATTTTTATACCTATCAACTGATTTTTGAAAACCGCACCGACGTTTATGCCCATTTAATTGTGGCAGATGGAAAAATAATAGGCGGCGATATTTCGGCACTTTCGGTAGAGGATGGTTTTATAAAGCCCCTTGTACCAATTAACTCATAACTATTTTGAAAGGATTTTAAATGGAAAGGTTAGATAAAATTATATCGGTGGGGGGCGGAGTTTCACGCTCTGACGCAAGAAAACTTATACTAAAAAGCAAGGTTACCGTCAATCAAAAAACAATTAGGGATATCGCCTTCAAGGTTGACCCCAACACCGATAACATTACTCTTAACGGTCAAGATATTTCTTATAAAAAGTTCCTTTATCTTATTATGAATAAACCAAAGGGAGTTTTAACCGCTACTGAGGATAAAAACAAACAAACCGTTATTGATTTAATACCGAGAGAACTAAGTCGCAGAGATTTATTTCCCGTTGGCAGATTGGATAAGGATACTACAGGGCTCCTTATAATAACAAATGATGGTGATTTTGCACATAAATTATTAGCACCCAATAAAAAGGTTCCCAAGAAATATTTTGTCACTCTTGATGGAAAGATAGAGGAGGAGCTGGTTGAAAAATTTGCAAAGGGATTAACCCTTGTGGATGGCACCGAGCTTTCTTCTGCACTCCTTGAAATCACCAAGGATAAAACCAAAGCCTTTGTAACTATAACCGAGGGAAAATATCACCAAATCAAAAGGATGTTTGGGCTTTTTGGACTCGGAGTGAACGACTTAAAAAGGGTTTCCTTTGCAGGTCTTACCCTTCCCGAGAACCTTTCGGAAGGCGAAATTCGTGAACTAACTGTTAATGAACTTAGATGTATAAATGATGCAAAAAACAGCATAAAATGAAATAACTTTTATGCAACTTTTTATGAGCATTGAAAAAGTTATGCAATATTGACAAATATAAACACAAATATTTGGATAAATAAAGGATAGTATTTTCAATATTAAGTTGGTATAATATATGGGTAATATGGCGGTGAATTGACCGTCAAATATTTAGGAGGTCACTCTAATGGCAAGTTTGTCCCTTAAACACATTTATAAAAAATATCCCGGCGGCGTTATCGCTGTTTCGGATTTCAACCTTGAGATTGAGGATAAAGAATTTATCATTCTCGTTGGTCCTTCAGGTTGTGGTAAATCAACTACTCTTCGTATGGTTGCTGGTCTTGAAGAAATCAGCAGCGGTGAGCTTTTTATTGGCGATCGTTTAGTAAACGACGTTGCTCCTAAGGATAGAGATATCGCAATGGTTTTCCAGAACTATGCTCTTTATCCCCATATGACTGTTTTTGATAATATGGCTTTCGGTCTTAAACTTCGTAAAACTTCTAAAGAGGAAATCCGCCGCAGAGTTGAAGAGGCTGCTCGTATTTTGGATATTGTGCATCTTCTTGAGCGTAAGCCTAAAGCTTTGTCCAGTGGTCAGCGACAGCGTGTTGCTCTCGGTCGTGCTATCGTTCGTGAGCCTAAGGTATTCCTTCTTGACGAACCCCTTTCTAACTTGGATGCTAAGCTTCGTGCACAGATGCGTACCGAGCTTACCAAGCTTCATCAGAAATTAGGTACTACCTTCATCTACGTTACCCATGACCAGACTGAGGCTATGACAATGGGTACTCGTATCGTAGTTATGAAAGATGGTCTTATCCAACAGTGCGATGCACCTCAGGTTCTTTATGATAAGCCTTGCAATATGTTCGTTGCAGGATTTATTGGTTCTCCTCAAATGAACTTTATCGATGGTAAGGTTATTAAAGAGGGTGAGGACTTCTTCGTAGAGTACGGTTCTGAGGATACCAAAACTCGTGCAGGCGTTAAATACAGAATTAAACTCCCCGCAGAGAAAAACGCTAATGATGCTCTTGTTCCTTATATCGATAAAGAGGTTATCATCGGTATCCGTCCTGAGCACGTTCATAACGAGGCAGAGTTACTTGAGAAATTCCCCGAGGGTATTGTAGAGGCTAATGTTGAAGTTACCGAGCTTATGGGTGCTGAAACCTATCTTTATATGAATTCTGAGGGTCATTCCATCAACGGTCGTGTTGATCCCTCTAATACTGCTCGTCCCGGCGATACTATCAAGATTACTCTTGAGCCTGCTCGCATTCATCTCTTCGATAAAGAGACCGAGACTACTATTTGCAACTAATTTTCAAATATAATTAGTCAGCCGCCGTGGTCGCCACGGCGGCTTAATATTTAAAACGAGGTAAAACTTATGAAAAACACTTTAAGAATTATTTTTGCGTTACTTCTTGTGTTTGTTATGGCTTTTTCCTTTACCGCTTGTGGAGATGAAAAAACCTCTTCTGTAAATGAGACTACCGCTACTAACTCAAGTAGTGATAGTGAGGGACAGTCAAGCACTCAAAGCAGCGTTGAAAACGCAACAAGCGACGAGGATGTGGTAAAGGCGGAAATTGTTATTAAAAAGTACGGCACCATTAAGCTTGATTTGTATTCCGACGAAGCACCAAAAACTGTTGCAAACTTTGTAAAACTTGCAAAAGAAGGTTTTTATAACGGACTTACCTTTCATAGAATTATTGAAGGTTTTATGATGCAAGGTGGCGATCCCCTTGGTACGGGTATAGGCGGTGCAGATGAGGATATTGAAGGAGAGTTTGCAGCAAACGGTCATACTAATAATATTTCTCACATTCGCGGCACACTTTCAATGGCAAGAAGTGGCTCACAGTATGAATCATATATTTCTATGGGGTACCAGTTCAGTGATTTACCCGATGCAGTTCAAAGCGATATTAAAAGAGCATTTAATTCCGCCTCTTCTCAGTTTTTTATCTGCCATAAAGATAGCGCACATCTAGATGGTTTTTATACCGCCTTTGGTAGAGTTACCGAGGGTATGGAGGTTGTAGATGCAGTTTGCGAGCAAGCCAAACCTACCGATGATAATGGTACAATTTCAAAATCTGACCAACCTGTTATCGAATCAATTAAAATTTTAGAGTAAATTTAAGGCAACCGTTAACCCACGGTTGCCTTAAAATATTATTTTTGACTTTTTAATTTTTTATGCGGCTCAAAATATAATCCGCTACCTGTTCTTGGGGAATGTCTAACACAAAAGAAAACTCATCGTTAATAAGGCGTTCTGCCTCACGCAGAAAACGATCATCAGAAATATGAAAATGTTTCTTTGTCTCTTTTAATGCCTCTCTATGGAGGTATAACATTTCAATCAACTGCATTATGCTCATACGTTCGCCGCTTT
>JAZSJA010000069.1:0-10835 GCA_045534095.1 Acutalibacteraceae bacterium
CAGCCTTATGAAATTCTCTTCACCAAAATCTGCTTTAAAAATCGCACATTTAAGGTCAAAGAGTTTTGTTAATAACATTATTTTTTGTTATACTAGGCTAAAACGCAGTAAATCCTAACGGATTTACGAGTATTTAAACAAAGTATAACGAAAAATATGTGTTTCAAAACCTGGTTCAAGTTTAAATGCTCTGGCTAAGCACAAAACTGCACAAATAAAATTGCTAAAAACAAAAATTCACCCTTGACAAATCACCTGTTTTAAGGTATTATTAGTAACGCACTAAATTTGTTTAAACTTTTTAATGCAAAAATAGATTCGTCCATCCCCCCTACTTCTCAACTCTTACCTATTATTTACAATTTTATATATGCGGGTGTGGCGGAATTGGGCGAAGCAAGGTGCCGCGTCCGGTGGACGATGAAGGCGGCTTGCTGAGGTGAAAAAACAAGGAGCAATGCGAACCGCTCCAAGGGAGCAGGGCGACTCAAGTTTTTGAGGGTAACGCGCGTGGCGCGGCTGCCACTTGAAACCTTAGCCTACTTCTCAACTCTTACCTATTACTTACAATTTTATATGTGCGGGTGTGGCGGAATTGGCAGACGCGCTAGACTTAGGATCTAGTGTCTTCGATGTGCAGGTTCAAGTCCTGTCACCCGCACCATAATAACTACCGCCAATGATACAATTCGTATCTTTGGCGGTAGTTGCATTTATTTCAAAAATGTTGTATCATTTAAGCAATAGGAGTGTAAGATGGGCGATTGACAGAAAGGAGATGCTTGGAACATGAAAAAACAGTTGGTTGTGCTATGTCTGCTTGTTGTTTTAGTATGCATTTTTACTTTGTCGGGATGCTTAGGAAACGATGTGACAACAAATAACAAATCCACGATGTTTTATGATAAACGCAAAAGTGTTGAACAATTTGGGGATATTCCAGCGGAGTTCCAGAAAGTCATTGAGAACAATCTCTTTAGCGATATCGCTGCATTTGACGGAAGATTGCTCAAGGCGGAGATCCTATCTGTAGATGAGGAAAATAAATCTGTCACGCAGAAGGTTTGCATGATGGATGTGTACGGAAACGACCTTGCTGAGTATATATGCAGTTTGGATGCTGCATATCATATCAACACTCTCACAGCAACGGAAGACGGAGGCTTTTTGTTTGTTCTTGGCTTTTCGGACTACGCTTATGATCAAAACACGTGGGCTAGTGATAAAGGTTTTGCCTCTCGCGTAATAAAATGTGACAAAGATGGAAAAGTACAGTTCGACACACCGTTTGACCAAGTGGAAGGTTCAGCGCTTCGTTTCTGTTTTGAAAAAGATGGACGATTCTATTTCTTTGGAACGATTGAGACCCCTGAAACAAAAACGCAAGGAGTGTATTCACCAACAGATATTTATATGGTCCTCCTTGATGAAAATGGAGTGGTTTTGAAAGCTCAATGCATTGCAGGATCGGATTTCGACATCCTGGATGCAACAGAAATTTCTGACGGCGCATTTCTCTTATCAATCAGTTCTCAGTCAGATGACGGGGATTTTTCCGGTTCTGCCTCAAACGGACACCTGGTCGATTGGGTGATTACAGTAAACGATAGGCTGGAGATAATCGAGAAGAAAAAAGAATCCGGAAGAGATTACTTTGACTATAGGATTGGAGAAAAAGATGGTGTCCCGTTGTATAAAAGTGATGCTCTGCTGAATGATTTTGATGCTGGTACCGCAAATGCATTCATCGATTACGGTGATTTTTATCTAATAGTTTCTGAAAACATCACAGGCGAATATGAGCACACGCCTACTATGAGCAACAGAAATTGGTACTATACAGAAAGCGTTTATTCGGCTTATGACTATAGCGGCAATCTTATTTTTAGAGCATCTGTGGATTCGTCACCTGACTATGATGCGTTGTATAAAAGTTTTATGTAACACCTTAATTCAGCCGTTTAACGAATGCAACGCTCGGGCGTTTTGCGTTGCATTGTATCAAAATGTGTAGTATATGCCAAACGAAAATCCGTTCTCGTAAGAGAGCGGATTTTCGTTTCAACTTTCGCGACTTCATACTTCATTATTCATTAAATAAAAACGAATTTTTAATAATTAATTTTGACTTAATTTTAAATTTATGATATAATTCAACACGCAAACAAATGCAAAAAAATACAACGTTTGTATTGGTTTGCGTATTTTTGTGCCTTATTAAATAAGTGCATATTCCTATTCTGCGGAGGCTTTTATGAAAAATCCACTTGCTTATTTTTCAAGGTTAGAAATTTTCTTGTGGTTGGTTTCTGCCTTTTTTATATTTTTGTCATTTTGCATTTTTGACCGTGAGAGTTACCTGACCCTTATTGCATCTTTAATTGGAGTTACCTCCCTAATCTTCAATGCAAAAGGAAACCCCATAGGACAGGCTTTAATGGTAGTTTTTAGCCTGCTCTACGGAGTTATTTCTTACACCTTTTCTTATTACGGCGAAATGATTACCTACCTTGGAATGACACTACCGATGGCGATTTTTGCCCTTGTTTCTTGGCTTAAAAACCCCTACAAAGGCAATAAATCGGAGGTAGAGGTGAATAGCATTAGCAAATCAGAGCAATTTTTTATGTGGATACTCACCGCTTTTGTTACGGTATTATTCTATTTCATCCTTGACTATTTCAACACAGCCAACATTTTTCTAAGCACCCTTTCGGTAACAACCAGTTTTCTCGCCGTGTATCTAACCTTTCGCAGATGCCCCACCTTCGCTCTGGCTTACACCGCAAACGACCTTGTTTTAATTTGTTTATGGGTGCTTGCGAGTTTTACCAACATCCGCTATATCTCTGTGGTTGTCTGCTTTGTGGCATTTTTATTTAACGATATTTACGGATATATCAGTTGGCTTAAAATGCAAAAAAGGCAAGGTAAATACCCGTCACGCTTCGTTGACTAATTTCCCCGTCATATGTTCAATTTCAAGGCAGAGAACAGCGGTGCTGCTTTTAAATTTTTCAATCTCACTATAAATATAATCGTCATCGCTTGTAAATCGTTTGCAAAATTCCACCATTAACTCATCTGTCCAATGATTTACAATGCTAATACGACCAAATATGATTACGCTTTTTATATTAAGGGACCAATGCCCATCCTTGCGATACCCCTTATCATAAACGCAAAAGGATACCTTATCACTACTTGAAATAGCATCAAGCTTGTGCCCAACCTTTCCGCTATGGAAGTAGATTTTATTATTTTTCTCATCAAAATAATAATTTATGGGCAATGCATAGGGATACCCTCCCTCGCCGTTGACGGCAAGCACTCCCCTGATTTCTTGATTTAATATTTCCTTACACTCTTTATCTGAAAGTTGTTGCTTTTTTCTCATCATTTCTCTAAACATAACAAACCTCTTTAACTTACAAATTCATTTAACAAATTATATCATATGAATTCCCAAAAATCTACAATTAAAGTTTTAATTTGTTTTATTTTAATATTGAATTTTATAAAGAAACTATTACGATCTTCACACATTCCACGAAGCAAGAAACAAACTTATAAGAGCACTTGAAAAACAGCTTTAATAATTTAAATGCAACTTCTTGCAAATCAACCCGCTACGTGTTATAATATGCAAGATTTTTTAATACCCCAGGGAGGCAAGATATGAGAATTATAGATTTTCATACCCATATTTATCCGCAAAAGGTGGCTGAAAAGGCAACCAATATGATTTGCGAGTTTTATGATATTGAGGGCGATGGTATGTGCGGTACCGCCACAGAGCTTATGGCTCGCGGTGATATGGTAGGCATAAGCAATTTTGTTATTCTGCCCGTTGCCAACAAGCCCGAACAGGTTAGAAACATCAATGATTTTATTGTAAATCAGGTGGCGGAAAACAGCCGTTTTTATGGTTTTGGAACCGTCCACGCCCAAATGGATAATATAACCGATGAAATTGATTATATAAACTCGGTGAACTTACTTGGTATTAAAATCCATCCCGATACACAACAGTTTGGTATTGATGATGAGCGTCTTTTCCCTATGTATGAAATGCTTCAGGGAAAACTGCCCATACTTATTCATATGGGTGATAAAAGGTACGATTTTTCTCACCCCGCAAGGCTTCGCAGGGTGCTTGATAAATTCCCAAAATTAGATGTAATTGCAGCCCATTTTGGCGGATGGTCAATGCAAAAAGTGGCATATGATTACCTTAAAGATACCAACTGCAGCTTTGATATATCCAGTATGCTTCGTTTTATGGAGCCGGGTGAGCCTGAGCATTACATAAGGGCATATGGGGTCGATAGAATACTTTACGGAACAGACTACCCCGTTTGGGATCCCGCCATAGAGGTTAAACGCTTTTTATCCCTTGACCTTACCGATTTGGAAAAAGAAAAAATCGCTTACCAAAATGCTCTTAAAATTCTTAAAAAATAATTTCAAAAACTATTGACTTTTATTTAGTTTAGTGATAAAATATCAAAAACACAAAATGCTATGATGATATTAAGCGAAAACTTAAATTGTACTTTCAGAGAACTGTTGGTTGGTGAAAAACAGTAGGCAAGGTATTCGCAGTCTCGTATCGGAGCAGGATTTCGGAAATTATAGTATGGAATCCCGGGTTAGCCCGTAACAGCTAAAGGGTTTGTTAGAACCTGATGAGTGGTCCTGTTTTCAGGGCAATACGGGTGGTACCGTGGACGATATTTTAATTGTTCATCCCGCAGAGATTTTACTCTGTGGGATTTTTTGTTTTTATAATATTATATAATGATCATATAACATAAAAGTGGGGTAAATTATGAAAAATTTATTTGTATCTGACATCACATTACGAGTTGCGGGTGAAGAATTAGGTCACGAAATCTCCTTCCGCGAAAAGCTTAATATTGCCAACCTACTACAAAAAACAGGCGTAGATGCCATTGAACTACCCTTTATAAAATCAGGCAAAGAGGATGCTGTGGTTTACCGCACCATTGCAGAGTCGGTTTCCTGTGCAGTATGCATCCCCTGTGATAGCGAGGAAAAAATCACCGCCGCCGCTGAGTGCGTAAAGGCTAACCCCCTTACCGTTATTCAAATCTGCCTTCCCATCTCCACCGTTCAAATGGAGTATACCTATCACTTAAAGGCACCAAAAATGCTTGAGAAAATAGCCGCTCTTTGCAAAATGGCAAGCGAGATTTGCGAAAAGGTGGAATTTGTTGCACGCGATGCCACACGAGCTGAAGAGGGCTTTGCCAAGGAGTGTGCTGAAACAGCCTTTGAAAACGGTGCAAAATCCATTACCATTTGTGATGATAGCGGAGTTTATTTTCCCGATGAATTTGCAAATCTTGTGGAAGAAATAAAATCCCTTAATATGGGTCTTGTTTTTGTGCAGACCTCTGATAAATTGCAGTTTGCCGCCGCCTCAGCCGTTGCGGCAATCGCAAAAGGTGCAGACGGCGTAAAAACCTCTGCCGTTGGTGAGGATTACCTTAAAACCGACGTTATTGCCGATATTATCCGTGCAAAGGGTAACGCTCTTGGAATTGAAAGCAACCTTGACGTTACTGCAATTCACAACATTGTATCAGGTGTTACCGCTACCGATAAAAAGGCTTTGGGCGAAACTGCCGCCTCTGAAACCGATTCGGCAACCATTTCAAAGGATTGCACCCTTGCAGACATTGCCAAAGAAATTTCCGCCCTCGGTTACGACCTCTCAGACGAAGACGTTGGCAAGGTGTACGATGAATTTAAGCGAGTAACCACCAAAAAGGGTGCTATCGGTGCAAGAGAGCTTGAGGCAATTATCGCATCAACCGCAATGCAGGTGCCCTCCACATACCATCTTGTAAACTACGTTGTAAACAGCGGTAACATTATTACAGCCACTGCAAACATCACCCTTGAAAAGGATGGCGAAACCTTAGCAGGTGTTAGCATTGGTGACGGCCCTATTGATGCCGCTTTCCACGCCATTGAACAGATAGTAGGCTTCCACTACGAGCTTGATGATTTCCAAATTCAAGCGGTAACCAAGGGTAGAGAGGCTATCGGCTCATCCCTCATTCGCTTGAGAGCAGATGGCAAGCTTTATTCAGGTAACGGCGTTTCTACCGACGTTATCGGTGCTTGTATCCGAGCCTACATTAACGCTCTTAACAAAATAGTATACGGAGAAAACTAATATGAAATTTGCTTTTTCTACTAAGAATATAGAATCTGCATCATTTTTGGAGCTCTGCAACAAAACCTCCGAATACGGTTTTTCGGGCTTTGAAATATATGATGCCAAGGCACAAAAATCTGCTCACGATGACAGCATTTTCCGTTCTGATATGCGTGCAGGTGCAAAAAGAAAACTGGTTAACCGTCACATTGGCATTGCGGCATTAAATTATCCCCATTCCATTTGCCCTGATACCGATGCTGAGGATTTAGCCGATTACGTTGAACTTGCCGCAAAGGTAGGCTCTGCAAACGTTATAGTAACCCTCAACACCTTCCATAAAGATACTCTCTCAAAGGCGTTGACCCCCGCAATTAAACGTGCAGAAATCCTTGGAGTTACCCTTCTTATCGAAACTGTTGGGGAGTTTGCAAATACCGAGAACGTGCTTAAAGTTATAAATATTTTTGAAACTGCCGCTATAGGTGTTGCATGGAACATTCGTGCCACGTTTTTTGAGGGTAAAGAAACTGCCGATAACACAATCCAAACCCTGGGTGCATATATAAACTTCGCACGTATCGGTGACCGCAAGGACGGTAAGGACCTTTTAATCGGTGAGGGCGATCTCCCCGTTACCGATTTTATAAACGCTCTTAAATCCCTTAATTTTGATGGATTTATCTGTGTGGATTGGAATGAGGAAATAACCTCTGCCGATATTGTTTTAACCCACTTTATAAGCTTTATGGGTCGCCTTACCGACGACGGCAAAAACGCTCGCACCTTATATTACAACCGTAGCAAAACAGGCACCCATCCTTGGAAAAAGTTTGACGTTGTTGACCTTACATTTTCTCAGGTGCTTGATAAAATGGTTGAGTATTATCCCGACCAATATGCCTTTAAGTACACAACCTTGGATTACACCCGCACCTACTCACAGTTCAGGGATGACGTTGACAACACCGCCGCCGCTCTTATTTCCCTTGGCGTAAAGGCGGGTCATCACGTTGCCATTTGGACAACCAATATTCCACAATGGTTTATTACCTTCTGGGCAACTGTTAAAATCGGTGCCGTTCTTGTAACGGTTAATACCGCATATAAAATTCACGAAACCGAATATCTGCTCCGTCAATCTGACACCCATACCCTTGTTATGATAGAGGATTGTCGTGACAGTAATTATAAAGAGATTATGGAGGAGCTTTGCCCCGAACTTAAAACCCTTCAAAAAGGCAGTCCCCTCTACTCTAAAAAACTACCCTTCTTACGTAATATTGTAACGGTAGGCTTCCAGATGGATGGTTGCCTTGAATGGGATGAAATGATTGCCCGCTCCTCCCTTGTTCCTAAAGAAGAGGTTCGCCGCCGTGCATCTATGGTAAAGCCCGACGACGTATGTAATATGCAGTACACCTCGGGTACAACGGGCTTCCCCAAAGGTGTTATGCTCACTCACAGAAACATTGTTAATAATGGTAAAATCATTGGTGATCGTATGGATATTTCCACCGCCGACCGTATGATGATTCAAGTGCCTATGTTCCATTGCTTTGGAATGGTGCTTTCTATGACCAATATGATGACCCACGGTGGAACTATGTGCCCAATGCCCTACTTTTCACCAAAATCCTCTCTTGCTTGTATAAACGATGAAAAAATCACCTGCTTTAACGGCGTTCCCACAATGTTTATAGCAATGTTCAATCACGAGGACTTTAAAAAGACCGATTTCTCATATATGCGTACCGGAATTATGGCGGGTGCAAACTGCCCTGCCGACCTTATGCGTAGAGCCGCTGACGAAATGAATATGCGTGAAATTTTAAGCGTTTACGGTCAAACTGAAGCCTCCCCCGGTTGCACTATGGGTGAGGTAAACGAAGATATCGACCATCGTGTTGAAACTGTAGGCAGTGCCTTCCCCGGTGTTGAGTGTAAAATCATCGACCCCGAAACAGGCGAAGAACTCCCCGACGGCGAAAACGGTGAATTTGTGGCACGCGGCTACAACATAATGAAAGGCTACTACAAAATGCCTAAGGCTACCGAGCAGACCATTGATAAAGATGGTTGGCTTCATAGTGGCGATATTGCCTGCCGTACAGAGGATGGCTATTACAAAATCACCGGACGCCTTAAAGATATGATAATCCGTGGCGGTGAAAACCTTTACCCACGTGAGATTGAGGAATTTTATCTCACCCACAAAAAGGTTCGCGACGTTCAGGTTGTTGGCGTTCCCGATAAACGCTACGGTGAGGAGTGTTGTGCCTGGATTATTATTAAAGATGGAGAAATCTCAGATGAAGCCGAAATGCGTAAATATGGTGAAGATCATATGGCAAAGCATAAGGTTCCACGCTATTTCCACTTTGTAAAGGAATTCCCAATGAATGCCGCAGGCAAAATTTTAAAATACAAAATGCGTGAATCTGCAATAGAATTTTTGAATTTGAAATAAAAAAAGTTCTTGACAAATTGAAATTTTGGTAGTATAATTATCAAAAATTCAATATAAAAGCTATGACGAAGACGGTTTCAACCCTATGTTTCAAAGAGAGTCAGGGATGGTGCAATCCTGATAAACTAAAGTTGGTATACCCATCACTTCCGAGCTGAAAGTCCCAAAGTTTTTAAAATCAGTAGGGCTTTTCGTGATTGCTGCGTAAAGGCATACGGCTTGTTAGAGCCTGAGTGGTGCAGATTTGCACAATTTGAGTGGTACCGCGGGTATTGTTTATGTTATTCAAGACTCGTCTCAAAGAAATTTGAGACGAGTCTTTTTATTTGTTTTTATTAAATTTTTAAAAAAGGAGAATGTGAAATGAACAATCAAAAAGCAATGGATGGTCTTATGGAGATTGCCACCCGAATTAAGGAGATGCGTGAAATTTTGGGCCTATCTATAGCAGAGATGGCACAAAAAACCGAAGTTAGTGAAGAACAATACGTTCAGTTTGAAAGCGGTGCCGCTGATATTCCTTTTACATTTATTCATAAATGTGCTCTCGCTTTTGACGTGGAGCTTCCTGAGCTTATTGAGGGTCGTTCTGCCAAACTTTCAAGCTACACCATAACCCGTAAGGGCAAAGGTCAACAAACGGCTAAGGAGGACGGCATTAGCATTATCAACCTTGCACCTAAATTCCGCGATAAAATCGCACAACCATATTGGGTACGCTATGAATATAATGCCGCTCAGCAGAACAAGCCCATTCACCTCACAAAACACTCAGGTCAAGAGTTTGACCTTATAATTAGCGGTTCATTAAAGGTGCAAATCGGCGAGCATATTGAAATCCTTAACGAGGGCGACAGCATTTATTACAACTCCTCCACCCCCCACGGAATGATTGCCGTTGATGGTAAGGACTGCGTTTTCTGTGCAGTTGTATTGCCCGGAGAAAACACCGCTGAAACCACCGTTACCAAGAGTATTGTTTCGGCTAAAAAATCTGAACCCCTTGTATGTGAAAAATTTGTTGAGGTTGAGGAAAACGAAAACGGCGAGCTTCAAAAAATCAACTTCAAAAACACCGATACCTTTAACTTTGGTTTTGATATTGTTGATGGTATTGCCGATAAGTATCCCGACAAGCTTGCTATGCTTCATCTTGACGTTAACAAAACCGAACGCCGTTTCACCTTTAAGGATATGAAACGTGCATCCAATCAGGTTGCAAACTATTTCACCTCCCTTGGAATCAAACGCGGCGACAAGGTTATGCTTGTACTCAAACGTCACTATCAATTTTGGTTCTCTATGCTTGCACTTCACAAAATCGGTGCAGTAGCAATTCCTGCTACTAATCAGCTTAAAGACCACGATTTTGAATATCGTTTTAATGCCGCAGGTGTATCTGCTCTTGTTTGTACCGCCGATGGCGATACTGCAGAGATTGCAGAGCGTGCCGCCAAAAACTGTCCTCAGGTTAAAAACCTTATAATGGTAGGCGGATCTCGTGAGGGATGGCACGATTTTGATAACGAATATAAGCTCTATACCGGTAAGTTTGACCGCCCCGAAAATGCATCTGCCGGTGATGAAACCGCTCTTATGTTCTTTACCTCGGGTACAACAGGCAACCCCAAAATGGCGGCTCACAAGCACACCTATGCATTAGGTCACTTTGTAACCGCTAAATACTGGCATTGCTGTGAGCGTGACGGTTTGCACCTTACAATTTCCGATACAGGTTGGGGTAAATCCCTTTGGGGCAAGCTCTACGGTCAATGGTTATGTGAAGGCGGAGTTTTTGTTTACGATTTTGATCGTTTTAATGAAAACGACATTTTACCTATGTTTGCAAAATACAGAATCACTACCTTCTGTGCCCCTCCCACAATGCTTCGTATGCTTATCCGTGGTGATTTATCAAAATTTGATTTATCCTCTATCCACCATATGACCACCGCAGGCGAGGCACTTAATCCTGAAGTATTTAAAAAATTCAAAGAGGCTACCGGCCTTGAGATTATGGAGGGCTTTGGTCAAACCGAAACTACCCTTACCATTGCCAATCTTTATGGCACAACACCTAAAATTGGCGCAATGGGTAAGGCTTCTCCGCAGTATGACGTAGATATTGTAGACCCCGACGGCAACTCGGTTGCAACGGGTGAGGTTGGCGAAATT
>JAZSJA010000141.1:0-40010 GCA_045534095.1 Acutalibacteraceae bacterium
ATTTAATAAACTCTGTGCGGGGGATAATACCTTGGTAAAAGGTGTTTTCCTCTAATTCCCGTATGGAGTTAATTCGTGTTGCAACGACCGAGGACAAACACTTTTTCAGCACATCTCCTCGGGGGTGTGCTTTTTTATTTAAATAGAAAAAGTGTATTATTTGTTGAAATATGGTAGAAAGGTGACGTTTATTGTAGGGAACGGGCTTGCTCGTTCCGCAAAAATAGCACAAACTTCAACGGCAGGAGCAAGGTCTCGGCTGCCGCCTCGGTCGGTGCTTACTTCTTGCAGAGGTGTCCACCGGACACCCGCACCCCTGACCTACCATATTGCTATAAAGCACATTTTCAAACTTGTAGGGGCAGGCGCCTCGACTGCCCGCAAAAGTTAGCACAAATTAAAGGATTTTTACGGACAGTCCGGGAGGCCTGTCCCTACAATATCGCCATAATTTGTACATATATCAACGGGACGTCGAGGGCCCCTGCCCTACGATATCACCCAAAATTTGCACTACATTTATAAAATAAAAAATAATTTTTATTTATTTCGAAATTAAAAAAATTATACCCTCACCCTCAATGGTGATTTTGCCATCCTTTGGTGGGTTGCCGAAAATGGTTTTGTATTTTGATAAATCTAAATCGGTTACAATTTCCTCGGCGTTACACCAACGGTTAATACCAATAATGGCATCGGCATTTTTGCTCTTGCGTTTAAATAATACGTAACCAAGACCTACTGCCAAAAACTCCAAAGAACCGTCAACAAAGGCGGGGGAGCTTCGGCGGGCGGCACCAAGAGTTTTATAAAAATCCAAAAGCTCCCCGTCCTCATTACCCCAAGGGTAGGTGCCGCGGCAAAATGGATCGCCATAGCCCGTAAGACCTGCCTCATCTCCGTAGTAGAGGGAGGGTATTCCCGTCAGGGTGTACTGCAATAATGCCGCCATTTTAAGCATTTTTTTGCCTTTTTTGTACTGCTGATTTGTGAGAGCTTGTTTTGCCATCCAGTCTCTTTTGTTTTCCCCTACAGGCTCTCCTGCAAGTCGGGTTAAAATTCGGGCGGTGTCGTGGGTGCCGATGTGATTCATTAAATTGTGAAGAGCCTCGGCAGGATAATTTTCCAAAATCGTCATAATAATCTCGGCAAAATCTTCTCCGTTTCCACCGCTTATAAAATCAATAATGGCATCGGCAAAGGGGTAGTTCATTACGCTGTCAAGCTGTCTGCCACGCAAAAATCTCCGTCTGCCACCGTGACTGATTTTGTTTGTGGCATCCTCCCAAACCTCACCTAAAAGGTAGCCGTCTTTGTTTTGGGATTTTACGGCAGTACGCACCTTATCTAAAAATGCATCGGGAAGCTCGTCGGCAACGTCAAGCCTGAAGCCGGACGCACCTCTCTCCATCCAGTAACGGATAACACCCTTTTCCCCCGTTATAAACTCGGTGAAGTTGGGGTCATCTTCCTTAACCTCGGGTAGGGATTTAACGCCCCACCAACAGTGATATTCATTTTTGTCGTTCTTAAATTTATACCAAGAGTAATATTTGCTATCCTTATTGTTATATGCTCCGTCCTCGCCGTAGCGTTTTTTGGAGTTAAAATATATGCTGTCGGCACCGGTGTGGGAAAAAACACCGTCTAATATAATCTCAATTCCTTTTTCCTTTGCCTTTTGGCATAGGCTTATAAAATCCTCCTCACTGCCAAGGAGGGGATCGATTTTAAAATAATCGGCAGTATTGTATCGGTGATTGGAATGTGCCTCGAAAATGGGATTTAAATAAATCATGGTCACACCAAGGGAGGCAATGTAGTCAAGCTTTTCCTCAATTCCCTTTAAATTGCCGCAGTAATAATCGTTACCAAGGCACTTAAAGGTGTCATTTTGAGTGTATTCGGGTGGCTCGTTCCAGTTGGTTTTAATGTATCGGTCACACGGATAGGGCAGATTATTTTCCCCCTTTGCAAAGCGGTCGGGAAAAATTTGGTATATAATTCCGCCCCTTGTGTGGGTTGGAGTTTTAAATCCCTTTTCGTAAACGGTTAACTGAAAATCGGTACCTTTTTTTGGGGCGAAATCTCCAAAGCCACCGCCCACGTTGTGCAAAATTCTTTCGCCCTCTATGGTGTAGGCGATAAAATGGTAAAAATAAAGTCCTTCCTCCAATGCTACTTCGGTACTGCGGGTGTAAAAATCACCCTCAAGAATATTGCAGTCGTCCAGCATTTCAAAGGAAAGGCTTTTTTCGTTATCCTTATTAAAAACGGCGACCATGCCCTTAACGTATCCGTCACGGGGCAGAAGCACACTAAGTTTAAAGCTTTGGTGTGCTTCTACGCTACCGAAGATAGACTTATAAAAAGTATCTCTGGAATTGTAGGGCATGGTTCGCATTTAAATCACCTATGATTTTTAAAGTACTTATTTTAAGGGTTTGGCATTCCAGATGGTATTTGCGTAATCCTCAATGGAGCGGTCAGAGGCAAAAATACCTGAGGATGCAATGTTCATAAGGGACATACGGTTCCATAAATCCTTGTTGTTATAGAGTTCTGAAACCTTGTTTTGTGCACGGGTATAGTCGGCAAAATCGGCAAGAGCCATATAGGTATCGTTATTTTTAATATGCTCAGTAACTGTTCTGAAATCCTTGCCGAGACCCATACTAAGGAAGTCTAAAACCTCACGGATTTCATGGTTGTTATTATAGTATTCAATGGGATGATAGCCTGATTTTTTAAGGCGGTTAACCTCGGGAGTTTCCATACCAAAGATAATAATGTTATCATCGCCAACCGCTTTATGAATTTCCACGTTAGCGCCGTCCTCTGTGCCAAGGGTTACGGCACCGTTCATCATAAGCTTCATATTACCCGTTCCGCTGGCCTCAGTACCCGCAAGAGAAATCTGCTCGCTGATATCGGCAGAGGGAATCATAAGCTCGGCCAAGGTAACGCGGTAATCCTCCATAAATACAATTTTAAGCTTGTCGCATACGGCGGGGTCGTTATTAACAACCTGACTTAAAGAGTATATCATATGGATGATGTGCTTTGCAAGCATATATCCGGGAGCTGCCTTTGCACCAAAGATATAGGTTTTGGGAGTAAATTCCATATTGGGATTGTTTTTAAGAGCCAAATACTCGGCGGCGATATTCATTACGTTAAGGTGCTGACGCTTGTATTCGTGTAGACGTTTTACCTGCATATCAAAAATGGAATCGGTGTTTAAAATTATCCCGCAGTTTTCCTTTACGTACTTGGCAAAACGCTCTTTGTTAGCCTTTTTAATATCAAAAAGGGAGTCTAAAACCTGTTTATCATCCTTAAAGGACTTTAATTTTTCAAGCTCGTTTGTGTTCTTTTTAAAGCCCTCGCCAATAAGGTCGGTGAGGTAGCCTGTAAGACCCTTGTTTGCCGAGCAGAGCCAACGGCGGTGTGCGATACCATTGGTAACGTTGGTGAATTTTTCGGGGGTGAGCTTGTAAAAATCGTTAAACAAATCGTCCTTTAAAATCTCGCTGTGGAGCTTGGAAACACCGTTTACGCTGTGGCAAACCGCAACCGAAAGATTAGCCATTTTAACCATACCGTTTGATATAATGGCGGTACGTTCAACGTAATCGGCATCGTGGGTCATTTCCCACATCTTTGCACGGTGACGGTTGTCAATCTCGGTGATAATGTTAAAAATTCGGGGGATGCGGGCTTTAAACAAATCGCAGGGCCAGCACTCAAGGGCCTCACTCATAACGGTGTGGTTGGTGTAGGCGGCGGTTCGGGAAACAATATCGTAAGCAGCATCCCAAGAGTAGCCGCACTCATCTAAAAGATGTCGCATAAGCTCGGGAATAACAAGGGCGGGGTGGGTGTCGTTAATGTGGATTGCAGCCTTTTCGGAGAGATTATCCAAGGTTCCGTAGGTGCGAAGATGACGGCGTAAGATGTCCTGAATGGATGCGGAAACAAGGAAATATTGTTGACGCAGGCGAAGAGATTTACCCTCCAAATGGTGGTCTTCAGGGTATAGAACCTTGCTTATAACCTCGCAGTTAGCCTGTTTTTCCAAGGCACGCAAATAATCGCCACGATTAAACGCCGACATATCAATAGAGGGGGTTTCGGCACTCCAAAGTCTTAAAGCGTTAACCGTTTTGCCGTCGTTACCCGCTACCATAAGGTCGTAAGGTACGGCACGAACGGAGGTGTAATCCCTAAGCTCTACGTGGTGATAGTCTTCATCCCACCATTCATCAACCCAACCGTCAAACAATACGTCAACGGCAGAGGTGGGGCGAGCCTCAAGCCATACGCTGCCACCGGGGAGCCAGAAATCGGGCATTTCGGTCTGCCAACCGTCTGCCAGTTTTTGGCGAAAAATACCAAACTCATACTTAATGCAGTAGCCCATAGCGGGGTAGGAGCCTGAGGAAAGGGAGTCTAAGAAGCAGGCGGCAAGTCGCCCAAGACCACCGTTGCCAAGGCCTGCATCAGGCTCAAGCTCATAAAGCTGGTCAAGCTTTACGCCAAAGTTTGAAAGAGCCTTTTCCATAGAGCCCTCAAGGTCTAAATTATAAAGATTATTTTTAAGGGAGCGTCCCATTAAAAATTCCATACTTAAATAGTAAACCATTTTTGCCTGCTTTTCTTCAGTTTCTTTTCTGAAGCTTGTGCGGCGTTCACGCATAATTCCAAGAAGCACCAAGACGGTGGCTTTGTAAAAAAGCTCGTCGGATGCCTGCTCAGGGGAAACACCAAAATTGTGTGAGAGGGTTGCGGTAATTCTGGTTTTTAATTCTTCGGGTGTATATGTCATAAGAAATCTCTCCTTATATAAATCAAAGTACTATTATATAATATTATATTTTGCACTGAATTTCAAGTCTAAATTACAAATATTATGTTGTAAAAAGTAAGAAATTTTATACAAAAATTATAAAACAATGGTTAATTTTCAAAAAAATGGCTTAAAAATTGTACAAATAGCACAAAAATAAGGGTGAATATTATTGCAGAGAACTTTTTGAAATATTTACATTTTTTAAAATTATGTTCATAGTTTTCAATTGACAAATGCACTATTTTTTGTAATAATAAAATAAATGAAAAATTTTTAAAAATAGTGCAATAAAATCTGCGTTTAGTGTATTAACTATATGAAAGGGGTCAAAAACCTATGCTTACCTTTACTACTCTTGCCGTTTTAGGTGTTGATGATAAAACATTAGATAATCTTTTATTAGATGTGGCAAAGGGTGATTTATCCGCCATGGAGGAGCTTTATAATCAAACCAAAACCGGTATTTACAGTTTTGCCCTTTCTTTTTTAAAAAATCCTGAGGATGCAAAGGACGTTTTGCACAACACATATTTAAGTATATGGGTGTCGGCTCATATGTACGAAACGGTAGGCAAGCCAATGGCTTGGATTATAACCATTGCAAAAAATCATTGCTATAAGGCCTTGCGTGACAGAAAATGGAAAGAGGAAAACGAAAAGGAAAATGAACCCGCCACCGAGGATTTTGCAAAAGATAGGGATATTAAATCCACAATCTGGCAGTATCTTAATGAACTGGGGGAGGATGAACGCCGAATTATTGTACTCCATGCGGTTGCCGGTTTTAAGCATAGAGAAATTGCAGATATTTTAAACATTCACCTTTCAACCGAGCTTTCAAAGTATCGAAGAGGTATTAAAAAGCTTAAAAATTCTTTAATAAGCGGAGGTGCGTTTAATGAATAAGGACAATAAAAATATTGAAAACAGAATAAAAAATGATGCCGTAGGCTTCACTCCTGATATTTGGGAGGAGGTAGAAAAAGAGATAAAAAACGGCAAGGGTGAGGTAGTGGCTTTACCAGGGGAAAAAAGAAAAGGCAGAATAAAAGGCATTATTTCCACCATTGCGGCGGCGTTGGTGCTTATATCCATCACCACCTACGCAATAATAAATTATGATAGAATAGATAAAAAAATTGCCACAACGGTGTATATGGAGGTTAATCCGCAAATTGAACTTTCCCTTAACGCCTACAACAAGGTTTTAAAGGTAACCCCCCATAATAAGGATGGGGAAAAGGTTTTGGGCGAAATGAAGCTTACGGACTGTAGTCTTGACGTTGCCTTAAACTCCATTATTGGCTCTATGTACCAAAAGGGCTATTTAAACGACCACTCCAACTCGGTTTTATTAAGCGTTAAGAATGATAAATCAAAGGATGCAAGGCAGGTTTGCTATAGTGCCTTAAAAACCTTTGAGGACTTAAAAAAGCACTCCGATGTGGGCAAAGATTTCCCCTCAGCAGCCGTTGTTCACGTTTTAGATGATGAGGAGGAGGCAAAAAAATTAGCCGAGGAAAACAAAATCTCGGTTGCAAAGGCCGATTTTATAATGGCCATAAGGGATAGAGGAATTAAACGCTCCTTTGAGGAGCTTGCAAAGCTATCGGTTAACGATTTGAACCTTATTTTTGAGGGATTAGACGACCACGATATGCACGAGTACAGAAAAGACGAGTATTACGGCCCCATTGGTTATTACGGCAAGGCTAGTGAGAGCGATTATATTGGCACTGAGAAGGCAAAGGAAATAGCCTTGAAGGATGCCGGATTAAAGGAAGCCGACCTGACCGATTTGGACGTGGATTTAGACTACGAAATGGGCGATATGGTTTACGACGTGGAGTTTGAAATTGGTGAAATTGAGTATTATTACATCATTGATGCTATAGGGGGAAGCATTTTCTCATCTAACAAAGTGACCCCAAACTTTAAACTCCCAACCCAGCCCACAACGCCTGATTTAACCTATTCCTCTAAGCCGTCGACCTCTTTTGAAGCAGAGGTATCCTCCAAGCCCCAAACCTCTTCAAAGGAAAATTCTTCAAGCAAGGTAAACACTCCATCAAATAAAATCGATGCGGTTATCTCTCCCCAAAGAGCCATTGAATACGCCATTATTCACGCAGGTGTGGATAAGGACGAGGTAAGGGGAGCCGAGGCTGAGATTGATATGGAGCTTCACGAAAAATACCATTATGACGTTGAATTTAGTGCAAAGGGTTATGACTATGAATATGAAATCGACGCCATAAGCGGTGCGGTTTTAAAAAGCGAAAAAGAGTTTGATGATTAGCCAGAGCATTTAGGGCTGATTCGAGTTTGAATGCTCCGGCTAAGCCAAAATAAATGAAACCACCATTTGTTAGGATAATAAGTCCTATAAATGGTGGTTTTGAATTTATAACAATTATACATTGTGCATTTCAAAAGGTGCAATGGAGCGTTTTAAAATTCCGTGCATATGGGCAATGGCAATGCCGTAATTGGTAATGGGAATACTGCATACCTCCGCCTTTTGCAGGCGATTTTTCATCTCTTTTTCGTTAAGCATACATCCTCCACAATGAATTACCAAGGCGTATTTTGATAAATCGTCGGGGAATTCGCCACCCGAGGTGAACTCAAAATTAAGGCTTTTACCTGAATGCTTTTTAACCCAACCGGGGATTTTTACACTGCCAATATCCTTGCATTGGCGGTGATGGGTGCATCCCTCAGAGATAAGAATGGTGTCGCCGTCCCTTAAATTATCAAGGGTAAAGGCACCCTTAACAACGGTGTCCAAATCTCCCTTATACCTTGCAAAAAGAATGGAAAATGAGGTGAGGGGTATGCTCTCGGGCACCAATTTTTGCACCTGACCAAACACCTGCGAATCGGTTATAATCAGGCTTGGGGGAGCCTTTAAGGAGTCAAGGGCATCTGTTAACTCCTCGGGCTTAACAACAAGGGTGGTTGCCCCAATTTCAAGGAGCTCTCTAATGGTTTGCTGTTGGGGGAGAATAAGTCTGCCTTTGGGTGCAGATTCGTCAATAGGCACCACTAAAATCACCTTGTCGCCGTAAGAAACTATGTCGGCAAGGATTTTTTTTGTGCTTAGAGAATCCTTTGAAAGGTGGGCAAGCCTTTCTTTAAACTCGGTTATGTTTATGCCCTTTTCGGCACTCACAAATATGGTTTTATCATCGCCTTTTGGAGTGGTGGGGAGTAAATCTACCTTGTTTTTTGCAATTATATAGGGCAGTTTTTTCTCCTCAAAAGCGGATATAAGCTCCCTCTCAAGGGGGGCGAGGTCTGATGAGGCGTCGGTAACAAGCACCGCAATATGGATTTTTGAAAGCACCTGCTTTGCACGTTCAACACGCATTGCACCAAGCTCACCCTCGTCGTCCACACCGGGGGTGTCAATAATAACAACAGGGCCTAAGGGGAGTAACTCCATGGCCTTTTGCACCGGGTCGGTGGTGGTGCCCTTAACCTCAGAAACAAGGGATAATTTTTGCCCCGTAATGGCGTTAACCAAGCTTGATTTACCTGCGTTACGAAGTCCAAAAAAGCCTATGTGAAGCCTTTCGGCAGAAACAACGTTATTTAAACTCATAAAAAAACTCCTTAATTTTTGTGGTTGCAAAAGGGTTGCCTTTGTATCTTTATGACACATAATTTTCATCCATTGAATTTGTAAAATTATTTGTTATTCATCTGAAAACCGTTCTCCTGAGGGACGGATTTTCCTTTGGTGGGGGGAAATGATTTTTAAAATATGCTATTATTATTCCAACCATAAAAGGAGGGATAATATATGTATCAGGGATTTGTGAAACTGCCTCGCGATATTATAAATTGGCGTTGGTTTTCTGATGCAAATATCTTAAAGCTTTACATTTATTTGCTTACTACGGCGGTGTTCAAAACCACTCAATGGAAAAATGAAACCCTTGAAAGTGGGCAGGTTGTAATCGGCAGAAGAATGCTTGCCGCACAACTTAAAATGACCGAGAATCAAGTAAGGGCCGCCCTTGAAAAACTTAAAAGCTCCAAAGATATTTCCATAAAAACCACCAACAAATATTCGGTGATAACCCTTTTAAATTGGGGAAAAATTGAGGGTGATGATTATTTTTTTACCAACAAATCACCAACAAACCGCCAACAAAACACCAACAAACCACCACAAAAGAAGAATGTATATAATGTTAAGAATGTTAAGAATAATTCCGCGCAGGCGCGAAAAAACGAAAACGCTCATATAATTGATTCAATTGATTGGTCGCAGATGGATTTGATTATTAACGGCGACCAATAAAACCGAACCTATGGATTTTTATTCCGAACAGGTTTTGTACAGACGGCAAATCCCCGTTCCGCGGCCGGAAAGATAGCGGTAAATTGTAGGTTGAACGTAGGAATGGTGGGTGTAATATGTAGGGTATGGCGTTTACGACATACCGGAAAAGGTTAGAAATAAACGGGGCGTCGAAAATCGCCGCCCCCTACAATTTTCACCCAACATTCGCACGATAAATAACAATTTATCAATTGCAAAAATTATGCATTTTAAAAGGGACGTCGAGGGCGCCGTCCCCTACGTTTTATCGCACAATTGATGTGGACGCGGAACGGGATTTTGGCAATAAACTAAACCTATTCGTAATAAATTGCCTTAAAACCGCTATTGATGTGGACGCGGAACGGGATTTGTGCGATGTACAAAACCTATTCGTAATTAAAATCTAAAATCGCGACGGTTGGAGGCTTTTATTTGCTCAATGTTGTCTGTTGCAATCTGACGAACCCTTTCTTTTGGGATTTTATTAAGCTCACGCTCAATAAGGGCGTATCCCACCTTTTTGGTTTCCTCAGATGCGTAATCCTCTAAATACTCGGTGAGGGTCATAAGTGCGTTGGGGTGGCAGCAGTTAAGAATTTGACCCGTCTTGCAAAGCTGCATAAAGCGGTCGCCCGTTCTGCCCTCGCGGTAGCAGGCGGTGCAGAAAGAGGGGATGTGGTCAAGCTCCATTAACCAGCGAACAACCTCGTCAAGGGTGCGTTGGTCAGAAACGTCAAACTGCTCAGAATCGTGAGGACGCTCCTCCTCGGTGTAGCCGCCAACAGAGGTGCGTGATGCACCGCTGATTTGAGAGATACCGCGTCTGAGAGCTCTGCCGCGAACCTCCTCGCTTTCACGAGTGGAGATAATCATACCGGTGTAGGGTACGGCAATGCGAATACAGGCAATGATTTTCTCAAAAATATCATCGGAGATGCCGTTGTCAAATTGGTCGGGGTCAATGTCGTCAGCCTTTTTAAGTCGGGGTACGCTTATGGTGTGGGGGCCAACGCCGTGAACCGCCTCAAGATGCTCGGCGTGCATTAAAAGTCCTGCAAATTCGTACTTGTAAAGCTCAAGTCCAAACAAAACGCCAAGACCAACGTCGTCAATTCCACCCTCCATTGCTCTATCCATGGCCTCGGTGTGGTAGGCGTAGTTGTGTTTGGGGCCTGTGGGGTGAAGCTTTTCGTAGCTTTCTTTGTGGTAGGTCTCCTGGAAAAGTATGTAGGTGCCGATTCCCGCCTCTTTAAGCTTGCGGTAATTTTCCACGGTGGTGGCGGCAATGTTTACGTTTACACGGCGAATGTCACCGTTTTTGTGGTGAACGCTGTAGATGGTGTCAATGCACTCTAAAATATATTCAATGGGGTTGTTTACAGGGTCCTCGCCCGCCTCAATGGCAAGACGCTTGTGACCCATATCCTGAAGGGCAATAACCTCTGCCTTTACCTCCTCCTGAGTTAACTTTTTGCGGCAGATGTGCTTGTTTTGGTAGTGATAGGGGCAGTAGGTGCAACCGTTTACGCAGTAGTTGGAGAGGTAGAGGGGGGCGAACATTACAATTCGGTTGCCGTAGAATGCCTGCTTGATTTCCTCCGCAAGAGTGTACATAGCCTCTATTTTTTCGGGGATTTCGCAGGCGAGAAGCACAGATGCCTCACGGTGGGTAAGACCTGCACAGGTAATGCCCTGCTCGGTTTTTTTAGGGCGAGCCTTTTCTAAAAGAGAGTCAATAAGCTCGATGTTGTTTTTATTTTCTTCAGCATAGCGAAGGGTTTCAAGAATTTCGCCATCGTTGATAAATTCTTCTGCTTTAAGTGATTTTGGATTGTAATTTGCCATAAAAAATCTCCTTTTTAGTTGTATGTGATTTTGATTAAAGTTTGTTTGTAGTAATTCCGGTCCTAGACCGGTTGCCTTAAAACCACAATTGATGTGGACGCGGGGTGAGAGCTAGGTTGCATCCGCAAGCCTGTTCGTAATAGTCCCGGTCCTAGACCGGTCACCCTTGGCGGTGACTACGGTGTAGCCGATTGCCTTCATACTCTTTTTAAGCTTCTCAATGCTTTCGGCAGCCTCGTCACCGGTGCTGATTTTGTTGTTGTAAAGCATATATTTTTTCCTTACCGATATGGGTGAGAGGTTTGGCATTACCACGTTTGCACCCGCTAAAATGCCAAGCTCACGACCACCCTCCTTAATGGTGCCAAGAGCCGTTGTGGCTGGCAGTAAAATGGTGGGGTCAATAAGCCGTATTATGGAAAGCAGGTAAAGGGTAAGATCCAAGCTTCCCGAGGGCATATTCTTAAATGGGGTGTCGCTGTGGGTCAGGTAGGGGCCGATTCCGCACATATCAGGTGCAAATTCCTCAATGAATTTTAAATCCTTTGCGAGGGTTTTTACGGTTTGATAAGGGGAACCAACCATAAATCCGCATCCCACCTGAAAGCCTAAGCTTTTAAGATTTTTAAGGCACTCCATTCGATTTTCAAAGGACATTTCCTCAGGGTGCAGTTTTTCATAATGCTCCTTGTCAGCCGTTTCGTGGCGAAGGAGATAGCGGTCGGCACCGGCAAGCCTTAAAGCCTTGTAGCTCTCAAAACTCCGTTCCCCAAGGGAGAGGGTTATGGCACAATCGGGGTAAAGGGCTTTAAGATTTTTTATAATATCCACCAAAAATTCGTCGGTAAATTTGGCATCCTCGCCCCCCTGCATTACAAAGGTTCTGAATCCAAGGGAGTACCCCTCTTTTGCCGACTGTAAAATATCCTCCTTTGTAAGGCGGTAACGCTGACATTTTTTGTTGGAGCGACGAATACCGCAGTAGTAACAATCGTTTTTGCAAATGTTACTGATTTCAATGAGTCCGCGAATAAAAACATCCTTGCCGTAAACCGACTGACGTGCTTTTACTGCCTTTTGGGCGGCGTATTCAGCGGCTTTTTCACTGTAGCCCACAATAAGCTCCTCATACTGCTCACGGGTGAGGGAACGGCTTTTTTCTAAAGTGTCTAAAAGGGCGAAAATCTTATTCATTGCTTATCACGTTTGAGTAGGCGGTTTTTACGCTTACTCCCTTTATTCTGCCGATTTTCCCCGAAAGAGCCGAGATTTCGTCCTGGGGGGCATCAATGGCGATTGATACAATGTTTATGTTTTTTTCGCGGTAGGGCAGACCCATTCTGCCGATTATAAATTTTCCGTAATCGTGAAGTAGGGCGTTAAGTGCTTCCACCGATGAGGTGTCCTCAACTATAATTCCCATTACGGCAACTCTGGTTTCCATAAAAAACTCCTTTCAGGGCTTTTAAATTATAATTTTTTATTTTAAAATGGCATATAAAAAAGGCTACACCTCTCCTGAAGTGTAGCCAAAACCAAACAAATATATTTGACCAATCTTTCACTCAGGAGAATAATAAATTCTGCTTTATGTTAGATTACCTTTTCTATATTCATAATACCATAAAATATTTAATTTTGCAAGACCTTTTGTGCCTATTTTCTGCGTGCTATATAATCGGTGTTTTCGTTAAGGGAGTCGCGGCGTTTTTTAATATCCTTTACTATGGAAATAATAATTATAACCGCAAGCCCAACACCAATAATAATTCCTACGCTTAAAAATATTACCGTTAAAACAGAGCTTACGTCCCAAACGGTTTTTTCGTTTTTAGTACCGATGTGCATTGTCACAAGAGTATCCCAAGCGGATTGCACCTTTTGGCTACCAAGCTTGCCCGAAAAATTGAAGTTGAGAGAGTAGTATTTTTGATTTTTTACGGTGAAATATTGCACCGAGCAAAAATCTCCACCGCTATCTTTGGAGTTAAACCTAACCTCAACAAGCTTCATATCGTTAGCTTTAACCACCTTGCGTTGTGCGTTTTTTGTCACAACAAGTTTCTCGGCGGCACTAAAAAGCGAGGAATCATCCAAGGGGTAAAAATCGCCTATTTCCTTAGAAAATTCGGTTTCCCAGCTTTTTAAGGATATTTGAAGTGCGCCATCGGGGGTAAGCGCTAAAAATAAGGTTTCGGTAGGGTTCTCTTTGGTGGGCGATAAGTGGTTTTTAAAGGATTCCACAGTGTAGCCCAAGGATTCAATAAGGTCGGCGTTATCCTCAGCATTTTCCAAAGTAAGCACCGTGTACTCATTTGGAATATCAACCGATAGCTGATGGGAGTCCACCGTAACCTCTGCGGCCGATACACTAAAGGCAGAAAAAACTATTATTGAAACCAAAAGCAGCGCAGATAAAAGACATTTTAAAAGTTTAGTCATCTGCGGCACTCCTTATAAATTGTTTTGCTTTTTGGCGGCGGTAACGGTGTTTGCCATAAGCATTGCAATGGTCATGGGGCCTGCACCACCGGGGACGGGGGTTATGTGAGAGCATTTTTCTGCAACTGCATCAAAATCAACGTCGCCACAAAGTTTGCCGCTTTCAAGACGGTTTATACCAACGTCAATAACAACGGCACCCTCTTTAACCATATCGGCGGTAACAAAGTTTGCTCTGCCCACTGCGGCAACCAAAATATCGGCTTTTTTTGTAACCTCGCTTAAATTTTTGGTTTTGGAGTGGCAGATGGTAACGGTGGCATTGCGGTGGAGAAGCAGCATTGACATAGGCTTACCAACAATGTTGGAGCGGCCGATAACAACGCACTCCTTACCCTCAATTTCAATACCCGATTCATCTAAAAGACGCATAACACCGGCAGGGGTGCAGGGCAGAAAATCAAAATCGCCTATCATAATTTTACCAACGTTAACGGGGTGGAAGGCATCAACGTCCTTCTCGGGTGAGATGGCGTTTATAACTGCCTTTTCATCCAAATGACGGGGGAGGGGGAGTTGGCATAAAATTCCGTTTATATCTTTTCTTGTGTTTAGCTCGTCAATAAGACCTAAAAGCTGTTCCATAGTGGTTTCGGCAGGGAGAGCATATTCCTCAGAGTAAATTCCAAGTAGCTCGCAGGCCTTTTTCTTGTTGTTTACGTAAACTCTGGAGGCGGGGTCGTCGCCTACAATAATAACTGCAAGGCCTACCGAAATGCCCTTTTCTTTAAGTGCGGCAACCTCCAAGCGAAGCTCCTCCTTGGTTTTTGCCGATATAGCTTTTCCGTCAATAATATTCATTTTAAAGTCCTCCAATATCTACTTCTTTTTCATCCTCTTGATCCGAATCGCTTTTTTCAAACAAATCGCTGTCATCATCAGGGGCGTCGGGATCATCTAACTCATCGCTATCATCCGCTTTAGCTTTATTACTCTCCTCGGTGGGTTCCGATACGGTAATGTACACCTTGTTGAGCTCCTCGTCAACGTATTCGTCCTCGGGGAATTTTATGTAGGTGTCTTTGGTTCCATCCTCAGAAACTGTTGAGTTAACCTCGGTGAAAAGGGGAGTGTAATTTTCGTTATATGCTTTTGCCAGATATTTTTTGGCGGCAACAATCAAGGTGGTTACGCAGGCGATACAAAGAAGGGCGGAAAGCAGGCTTGAAACCCTGATTCCTGTGTTGCCAAGCATTAAACTATCGGTGCGAAGAAGTTCAATAAAGGTGCGTTCAAATCCGTACCAAGCACCGTACATAAGTGCAATTTGACCCTTGAATTTACGATTTTTGCTAAAGTGATGAAGCACCAAGAAGCCTAAGAGGCACCAAATGGATTCGTATAAAAAGCAGGGATGCACCAAGTTTTCGCCGTGTTCAAGGGCGATTTTATCGCCGGTCATACCAAACCAGGAGCTACCCGTTTCAATGCCGTATGCCTCTTGATTTATAAAGTTACCCCAACGGCCAATACCCTGACCTATTAAAAATCCAACGGAGGTAATATCCAGAGCGGCTAAAACGTTAAACTTATAAATTCTTTGTACTATAAAAATGGTGATGGCGGCACCTATAACTCCGCCGTAGATGGCAAGACCCTTGAAGCCCTGACCCCCTGAGCCAAAGAAATCGGCAAAGGTTGTATCGGGGTCAAATATTATATAATATGAGCGAGCCGATAAAATGCTTACGGGCAGAACTATTAAAAAGGCGTTGAAAATGTGGTCGGGGTTTATGCCAAAACGCTTGCCGTTTTTCATTCCGTACCAAAAGGCGAGAAGAACACCCAAGGTAATGATTATGCCATACCAATAAACGTCCCACTTGCCAAAAAGAGAAAAGGCTATGGGCTTTATATTAAATTCGATTCCAAAAAGTGATATAGTGTTCATTTTTATGCCTCCTTACCCGAAAGTGGGTTAACTACTGATAAAACTGCGTTTTCTTTGCTGAATACTTTGAGTCTTGCCTCAACCTCTGCGGGAGTGATGGTGCCAAGAACGTCAAAATATTCAAAAAGGTTGTAGTTTAAAACGGTTGCATCGGTGAGCATAGAGCAAACACCCTCAGCGGCATCAAAACGGCGAAGGCTTCGACCGTAAAGATCACGGCGAACCGCCTCAAAAAGTTTTTGGTCAAGTCCGTTACTTTTGTAATCATCAATTCGGTTTAAGATTTTATCCATAACCATTTGCGGGTTATCAGATTCGCCCTCAAAAATTGGGAGAGAAAAGCCGCGACCGTTGAAATATTCAAAGGAGAATTCTTCATTTATAAGACCCTCCTCCAAAAGCTCTTTGTAAAGACCTGAGGCACTTCCCGCCAACATTTTAAGAAGAATTTCCATACAAACAAGCTGTTTAATATCCAAAGCCTCGCCGTAAGACTCCTCTTTAAAGCCCAGGCAGAAAAGGGGCTTGGCAACGTCAAAATTACAGCTTACGAAATGTTGCTTAACCTCTTTGGGTTCATCCTCAATCACCGATTTGCATTTAATGGGATTTTCAGATTCTTTAAGATTTTTGTAGATAAAATCGGTAACCTCGTCGGGGTTGAAATCACCTGCAAGAACTATAAACATATTAGAGAGGTCGTAAAAACGATTATAGCAATCATAAAGGGTTTTGTCGGTGATTTTTGCAATGGAATCAATAGTGCCTGCAATATCAATGCGAACGGGGTGGTTGTGGAACATACCCTCAAGCATATTGAACATTACCTTCCAGTTTGGCATATCGTCATACATACGTATTTCCTGACCGATGATGCCCTGCTCCTTATTTACCGTTGCTTCGGTGAAAAATGGGGAGCGAACAAAATCAAGAAGGATTTTAAGGTTCTCATAAAATTTGTTGGAGCATGAAAACAAATAGCAGGTGCGGTCAAAGGAGGTGTAGGCGTTGGAATATGCACCGGTTTTGGCATATTTTGCAAATGCGTCACCATCCTCGCTTTCAAAAAGCTTATGCTCCAAAAAGTGGGCGATACCCCAAGGCAGGTCTACCCTCTCACCCTTTTCATCCAGATAGGCGTTATCAATAGAGCCGTATTTTGTGCCGAAAATAGCGTAGTTTGAGCTAAAGCCTTTCATGGGGTAGAGAATTATTTTAAGCCCTGACGGATGCTCATTTAAAATATATTCTTTGCCAGTAAGCTCACTTTTAATAATGCTTTTATCCATTATTTTTCACCCTCCTTACTTAGGGGCATAATTTTGTAAACTGTATCTAAGGTGTATAAATTGGCCGCCTTTATAACCTCCTCAAGAGTAACCTTTTCAATAATTGAAATGTACTTTTCGGGAGAAACAGGCTGGTCGGATATTCTTAAACTATACCAATTATCCAATGCCGCTTGACTGTCATTAAGGCAGATAAGGCTGTCTTTAAGGCTACGGATGGAAAAGGCCAGATCCTCGGCGGTTAAATCACCTTTTTTAATATCCTCAAGTTGATTTAAAATCTCTGCCTCGGCACGTTCTGCGTTTTCGGGCTCAACGCCGCAGTCAACAAGCAAATAACCCTTTGAGCGGTTGGGCCTTGCGGCACAGTAGTAGCAAAGGCTATACTTTTCACGCACGTTTTTAAACAGTTTGGAGTAGGGGCCGCCGCCAAAAAGGTCGGCAAATACGGCTAAAAATGCGGTATCCTCATCGGTACCTACCAAATCGGTGCAAAAGCCCATAACAAGCTTGCCCTGAGATACGTCCATCTCATCTGTGGTACGGAAAACCTCACTATTTGGCTTTTTAGGGGTTGCCACCTTAACAGGGGTAACGGCACGATTAAATCCCTTTAATTTTTGTGCTAGTCTTTCGAAAAGACCATCGGGAAGCTTGCGACCTATAACCTGAACCACAATCTCGGCGGTGGAAATTGCATTACGCCACGCATCAAAAAGATCCTTTCCGGTTATGGCGGCAACATCCTCGGCACTACCTGTTTTAAGCTGACCAAAGGCCTCATCCTTATACATCTCCTGAAGGGTTCGGCTTATGGCATAGGAGCGTTTATCGTTAATAATTCCGGCAATTTTTTCAAGAGTTAATCGACGCTCCCTTTCAACGTCGGCATCAAAAAAGCTATCATTTTCTACCGACGGCTCAAAAAGCATGGAGAAGAGCAAATCACAGGCCTGCTCGGCAACGGCAACGCCCTTTGGAACAAACTCATCCTCAATACAAAAGGAGAAGAATTTAAGGAGCTGTGTATCGCCGATTTTATCTGAAACGCCGCCAACGTCGGCACCATACAACTCGGCAAGTCGTAAATTAAGTGCACTGAAATCGGGGTAGGCCTTGCAACAAGAGGAAAGGACGTAGGGAAGAAGTGCGTTAACTGCCACCGTTTCCTTTTTTAAGGGAAGGTATAAATTTATGGAGATATGGGTTGTAGAAAAGCGGTTGTTTTCTATAAAAAGACCTTTAACTCCATCGGCAATATTCGTATATTTCATAAAAATCACCTAACCATAAGAAGTATCAAATAATTATTCTATTATATTATAACATATAATACAGATTTCTCCAACAATTATTTTAAAATTTTTTTATTTTTATTACGAATAAGCTTTGTAGAAGCGGCGTAGTATATACCCCGCGTCCACATCAACAGCGGTTTTAAGGCAAATTTATTCCGAATAAGTTTAGTTTATCGCCAAAGCCCCGTTCCGCGTCCACATCAATATCGGTTTTAAGGCGATTTTATTACGAATAAGCTTTGTAGAAGCGGCGTAGTATATACCCCGCGTCCACATCAATAGCGGTTTTAAGGCAATTTTATTACGAATAAGTTTAGTTTATCCCCAAAGCCCCGTTCCGCGTCCATAAGGTCACAGATAAATTGTAGTTTGAAGGTGTAAATTTTGGGGGGAAAATGAATCCCACCACCGCAAGCGGTCCCCCTCCCTTTAACAAGGGAGGCAAATTTTCCAAATACCCAAAATGAGTGTAACCTTGCATAAATAGCGAATTTTATTAGTATGCACAAAATGATAAATTTGCTGTAACCAAAGCGCCCCTTGTTAAAGGGGAGAGGGCCAACGAATGTTGGCGAGGGGATTCCGTCCCCCCGATAAACTACAATTTATCTGTAACTATATGACCGCGGAACGAAATTTAGCCGTTTGTACAAAACCTATTCGGAATAAACAGCCTAAGGCTGCAAACTACAATTTATCAAATGAATGCTCCGGCTAGCGTATAAAAAAGGCGGTGTGCCGAAAGCACACCGCCCATTAAAACTCATAGCTTTAATGTGTTTTATTAAATTTTATTATTTTGCAAGCCATTCATTGTAAGCATCCATGATGCTGCCTGCTAAAAGAACGTTATTTACATAAGTCTTATCGCTAGCGTTGGTTCCTTCAAGAACAGCCTTTGCAACTGCAAATACGCTGGCAGTTCTGGTAGTACCGTAACGAACGTAGGTAGCACCCTCTGCATTGCGGAAGATAGCATAAGGACGAACTGCACAATCTGCACCGTATTGGTTGGTAGGAATGTTGTAAAGTGCGGCAGTATAGGTAACGTTACCGTTATCATCTACAGCAAACTGAATGTTTGTGCCGTTGTCTTTATTGTAAGCAACACCCTTCTTAACTTCGTAAGAAGTAGCATCTAAAATAGGATCTGCTGCATGACCTTTAAGGCTATCAGCAAGTGCTACAACAGTACCGTACTCAACAAGCTCATAACCATCTTCCTGAGCGTTTGCGATAACGTCATTGCCAATGGTGAACTTGTAGCGGAGTGCCTGACCAAAGGTGCTTTCACTAGCCTTACGGATAGAAACACCGGGATGAGAAATCATAGCGTCACCTGCGGGAGCAGTGCCTTCTACAACCTCTTCTACTACAAAGTCAGAAATAATAGCTGCCTGACTATTATTAGCACCCTTTAAACCGAAGTAGATGAAGAAGTAATAATCTGCATCATCGGTAGTAGTAAAGGTACCTGTACAGGTATTCCAGTTAGTTAATACAGCATCCTCAGTTGTACCAAAACCGTTAGGATTATCATAACCGTTAAGCAAGTTGGAATAACCCTCGTTAGGAGTGTAGGTAGGTCTGAAGTCTATTCCAGCGCCTTCGCCATAATGCTCGTAGTTACATGCTGCATCCCAATCGGCAGAACCGTCTTCCTTAACAGGATGTGCATTATTACCTGAATTTACAGAGAATACTGCGGGGCTACCTGCATAAGCAAGACCGTTAGCATTTTCAACTGCCTTCCAGTTGTAGGAGAACTCATAGGTAGTGCCGGGTTTAAGATCCTCTAAAACTGTGCTGATGTTCTGGCTCATTGCATTGTTAACCAAATAAGCATAGCCACCATCTTTAGTATCTTCGCTGTCGCTAACTCTTGCCCAGCGTTCACCGTGCCAATCATATTTAGTGCCGGTGTAGGTGATTTCAGGTTTTGTTTTAAGAACAAAGCTGGAGAAATCTACAGACTGGTTGTTGTTAGAGTTATGTAGTTCCTTACCATCCACTGTTTCATAACCACTATCCCAACCATTTGGATTAGCAAGTTTATCGGAATGATTAGCTCTTATTTCTTCAGCTTCTGCCCTAGATAATTTATCGTGTCCAAGACCTATTGAAATTGCATACTCACCTGATTCGGTAGGAGTAAAGGTAGTTGTGGTGTTCTGCCATGTGCAGGTGTTTGCGATTTCCTGAGAGGAATAACCGTTACCGGTTTCAATATCGCTATCAAGTTGGCCTGAATAAGGCACACCATTCACCGGCTTATTCAAAATATCATTATCAGGAGTTAAGATTTTTTGTACTTTGATTGAAGTAACAAATTCTTTATTAGAAACGTTTTCTACAGGTTTCCAATCAAAAGAAAGGGTATATTCTTTACCGGCTTCAAGATTCACTTTAGTTATAAGGCTCTGGTGAGGAGCTCTTTCTGCTCTGATACCATTACCGCCGTAACGGGATTCACACTCTGCAACAGAACCCCAATCTCTGGTTACAAAGTTGCTTGTAGTGTAATTTGCCATAAGGTTTGTGCCGTAGGCAGTGAATTTACCAACGAGGTTCATATCACCTGCAACGGTTGTGGTATAAACAGTATCTTCAGAAAGAAGCTCGTCACCATTATACCAACCAAGGAATCTTTCAAAAGTTTCAGGTTTTGCAGTAAAGGTTACCTCACTGCCTTCTTCCATTAAACCTGTTTTAGATGCCTTAGCAAAACCGTTGCCTTCGCTGGTAGCTGCAACGTTATACATTGCACCACGCTCATAAAGCTCAAGGTCGCAAAGAACGGTAGCACCATACTGTGCCATACCATTCAAATTCCAACTTTGTTTATAAACGTAATTAGCTCTGTTTGCTTTAAGTGTAATTACATAATCGCCATCATTGGGAACCTTGAACATAAGTGAGGTTTTCTCACTATACTCATCCGGTAGAACTACCGTTGTGGGCTCGATCAAACATTCATCTACTGTGAATAGATTCTCTTCATGTTTAATTTCATCAAAGTAAAATTTAAATAAGAATCTGCTGATAAATGAGAACTCATAAGTTTTATCGGCTTTAAGGTTTGGAGCTTTAATGTAGAAATAAGCATAGGTTTCTTTATATTCATCGGTGGTGTGTGTAGTATCGCCGCCTACTTTACCATCACCAAAACCAAATGCCCAGCCGTAACCGCCATCGTAAGAAATGTCAATATTATCGTTCCAAGAGCCGCCCCAAGCATCAGCGTTACCTACTCTGTCATCAACGTTGGTAGTAGTAGTCCAAGAGAAGTTGCCATTACGATAAGCAACGTCATCTAACATATTTCCGGGTTTTGATGCTCCGGTTCCGGTGTGCTCAAAATCTGCAAGATAGCAGGAGTTACCGGTTGCTGTATTACCACCAAATTCAATAATTACGTGGTAGGTTTCTGCACCTGTAGAAGGGAATTTAGCGGTAGCAGTCTGCCAAGTAGCGCTTGCATCTGCACCAACTGTTCTCGCGGTTTGTATACCATCGGGGTTAGCAGATAATCTTCCGGGTACATACTGAGCATAATAAGTAACTCCATCTATATTACCCTCATACCAACCGTTACCTGTGGCATCATCTTTACTATGGAAATCGCCGCCAACGGTGTCGGGATAAACACAAATACCTGTTACAGTTATACCGTTTCCGGAATAATATTTAAAGGATATTTCATTCACTTTGAAATCTTTTGCAGGAATGGTGGTAAAAACTCTATGAGAAATACAAGAAGTTACGTACATCTCACTAGTGATTCCATCAATAGTAACGGGAGCGTAATCAGGATTTACTTTAGTCCATTTATAAGAATCCCAGTTACCGGGGCGCTGATCTTCAAGGGGAATATAATCGGGATCCATAAGGCTAAAATCAGCAAGGTATAATTCCTGATCGGTAATAGCACCGCCCTGAGTACTAAAACCAACAATAATAATGTAATTGGTGTACTCAGTAGTGGTGAATTTAGCGGTTGAAGAACGCCAAACATCATTCATTATCTGCTCATGATACTCAAAATTAACTAAGTCAGTACCATAATCGCCGCCATAAATAGCAGGAAGATAACCATTGTATCTAACGCCTTCGTTGGGCTCGCCTGTAGGCATAATACCCTCGTACCAAACGCACTTGTTGAAATTTGCCATTTCTTCTTCGGTAGCAGCGTTATAATCGGTTTTATTAGCGTCTTTACCATCGTCAAACTCTATATATACGTTAGTGTCGTATACGTTTACGCCATCCTCAACGGGGTAAACGTCTACCAATACAGGTGAAGACATACCGCCATCTACGTTTTTAGAATACCAAGAAAAATCAAAACTGTACTCAGTATTAGGTAATAAGGTAGCAGTAGTGAAAATGCTCTGGCTTCCGGGGAACTTAACAAGAATATCACTTGTATCGTCACCCTTTGCGATGGAATTATTATCGGTGATGGTACTCCATCTCCATTTGCCAAAGTCTTTGACAGTATGATTTGCCAAAACGTTGGTGTCTGCTTTGCCTGCTACAACTTCTTCTGCAGATGCAGTAGTTGCCATTACAGGCAAACTGCTGAGAATCATAAGCAAAGCAAGCAAAATGCTTAAACTTTTTTTCATAAAATTTCCTCCTAAATATAATTTATCGGCAAAAAATCTCCCGATACTTTCACCTAGACTAAGTATACTAAAATGTTTTTTACATTTCCTTTTGTTTTTTATGCCACATATACATTATTTTGCGATGTTTATATTTTTGTATAAAAGTAAACAAAAATAAGGGCTACTTTTTAGTAATATTCACAAACACTATTGTCTCCCTTTGTTAATAGGAGCATTTTTAATACAATATATTAAGCTAAACATAATACGTATACCGAAAACGGCGTAAATGCATCTTTCATTTTTTGCGAATAATCTACAATTTCTTTCGATATAGACTTGCCTTTTTAAAAAAATGGTGTTATAATGACTAAAATATTTGTGTTGGAGGATACCATGTCTGATAATACTGTTTTCTTTCATGAGGAAATGATTCCCGAAAACGTTCCCATCGCACATTACAGAAAAAACATAGATAGCGGACCCTTGCATTGGCATAATTATATAGAAATTGAAATTGTTATGGGCGGTAGTGCCGACCACGTAATGAACGGCATTGAATCCACCATAAAAAAAGGTCACGTTTCAGTCCTAAGAATAAACGATTACCATTCCATTAAAAACACCAAAGATTTAGATATTTTTAACCTTTCTATAAAAGATACCTTTATTTCCGAATCAACTTTAACCACTCTTAACGCAGTGCAAACAAATCTTTCCTTTGATTTGGATTCAGACACCTTTAATACCATAGTATTTTTATGCGAAGCGATAATAAAAGAAAATGCATACCTAAACAAAAGCGAAAAATATATGAAAAATCTTTTAGACTGTGTATTTATTTTGTTGCTACGCCAAGAATCTACCAGTGTTAAACCCATTAAAAAGCAATATAACGATCAACTTAACGCTGCAGTTAACTACCTGCACAGTCATTTTCGTGAAAATCCCAGTCTTAACACCATTGCCGAATTTGCACACTATTCCCCCACCCATTTCAGCCACGTTTTTCACAAAAAGATTGGTAGATCCTACAACGATTACCTCAATGACCTTAAAGTCTCCTACGCCAAGCTGCTTCTTACCAACTCAAATTTAAAAATTATTGATGCAGGTTACCAAAGCGGTTTTAACTCCTACAACAATTTTTATTCTACCTTTAAGCATTACACAGGGTTATCCCCTGCCGATTATAAAAAGAAAAAATCAATAACCCAAACCTCAGGGGGACATAGCTGGCGATTTAGATTAAGCGAGACCAATATTGAAACAAACCCCGCCTACGTTTACATTAAAACAGATGTCTTGGAGCCTGAAACCGAATATATTTTTTCTTACTATTATTCTTACGATTACATTATTGCTTTTGACCGAATACAAAACTCGGTTACAAAACAAAGCATAAAAATCATCTCACAAAACACCACCGAGTTAAGAGATAAAAAGCGAACAAATCGAGTAGAAATATCCTTTAAAACCAAATCCAAAGCTCCTTACTGCATAACCCTGAAAATGGGTAAAGGTCTTAACAACGCAAACTGTAAACATCGATATACCGCACTGAGCGATTTAGCCCTTTTAAAAGCCAACGATACCAAAGACGGTTTTAACCCCGCCTCAGAATACACCCACGCAAACGGTGCTGTTACCTGGAGCGATAACAGCGAAGCCTATGACCCCCATATAGATGCCAAAGGGTTGAAATTTGATTAAAACACTTAATATTAAGTTAAAAACAGCCGCCCGATTCCTTTGTGAATCGGACGGCGATTATTTATATTTTCAATTTCAAATCTTATTTAAGGTTTGCTTTAAGAGTGTTAAGCTGATTAACAAGCTCTTCGGGGAGTCTGTCGCCGAATTTCTTGTAATGCTCTTCAATCTCATCAGCCTCTTTAGCCCAAGTAGCTTTATCAACCTCAAGAATTGATTTTAAGGTTTCAATATCAAAATCAAGATCGGTAAGGTCAATATCCTCAGCATTGGGAACAAAACCGATAGGAGTTTCAACTGCATCTACCTTGCCCTCGCAACGGTCGATAATCCAGTTAAGAACACGCATATTGTCACCGAAACCGGGCCAGATGAATTTGCCGTCATCATCAAGACGGAACCAGTTAACGTTAAAGATTTTGGGAGCCTTGTCGCCAAGCTTTTTGCCCATCTCTAACCAATGACGGAAGTAGTCGCCCATATGGTAACCACCGAAAGGAAGCATAGCCATAGGATCGCGGCGAACAACACCAACTGCACCGGAAGCAGCTGCGGTAGTTTCAGAAGCCATTGCAGAACCTACGAATACACCGTTCTCCCAGCTCTTTGATTGATATACGAGGGGAGCAGTTTTTGCACGACGGCCACCAAAGATGATAGCAGAAATGGGAACACCACTCTGGCTTTCAAACTCGGAAGAAATGCAGGGGCAGTTAACAGCAGGAGCGGTAAAGCGGCTGTTGGGATGTGCACCCTTCTCTTCAGAAGTTTTGCCGTTCCAGGGGTTGCCCTTCCACTCAATAGCGTTCTCGGGAGGATTTTTATCTAAACCTTCCCACCAAACGGTGTTATTATCTAAATTGTGAGCAACGTTGGTAAAGATAGTGCCCTTCTTGGTAGAAGCAAGAGCATTGTAGTTAGATTTCTCATTGGTACCGGGAGCAACACCAAAGAAGCCGTTTTCGGGATTAATAGCCCAAAGTCTGCCATCTTCGCCTATTCTCATCCAGGAGATATCATCACCAACAGTCCATACCTTGTAGCCCTTATCACGGAGATACTTGGGAGGAATCATCATAGCGAGGTTGGTTTTACCGCAAGCAGATGGGAATGCAGCTGCTACATATTTAACCTCACCCTGGGGATTTGCAATACCAAGGATAAGCATATGCTCAGCCATCCAGCCCTCTTTCCAACCCTGGTAAGAAGCAATACGAAGAGCGAAGCATTTTTTACCTAAAAGAACGTTTCCGCCGTAACCGGAGTTAACAGAGATAATGGTGTTATCCTCAGGGAACTGGCAGATGTATCTCTTCTCTTCATCAATATCGCAACGGCAATGTAAACCACGAACCCAGTCATTGCTGTCGCCAAGAGCGGTCCAAACCTCGTTAGATACACGAGTCATAATAACCATGTTAAGAACAACGTAGATAGAATCGGTAAGCTCAACACCGATTTTTGCTAAAGGAGAACCGATAGGTCCCATAGAGAAAGGAATTACGTACATTGTACGACCCTTGTAGCTGTCTCTAGCAATATCATAAAGCATTTTGTATGCTTTTTCGGGATCCATCCAGTTATTGGTAGGACCTGCGTTTTCTTCAGTTTTTGCACAGATAAAGGTTCTGCCTTCTACACGGGCAACGTCGTTAACCTTGGTTCTGTGGAGGTAGCAATCAGGTAAAAGCTCCTCGTTAAGTTTTTCAAGCTCGCCAATAGCAACTGCCTCGGCACGAAGCTTTTCGATTTGTTCTTCACTGCCGTCAATGAAAACTACATTGTCAGGATTAACAAGAGCTTTCATCTCGTCAATCCAGGCAAGAACGGTTTTGTTGGTTGTCATAATTAGCACTCCTTTTAAAATTAAGATCTGAAATAAAATTCAAATTTCACCGCATATCATTATATATTATAATTACCATAAAATCAAGGCATTTGCGAAAATTTTAACAAATTTCTAAAATTTATACAATTTAGACCTATCAAAGAGGGCTTTTCTATAATGTTTTATCCATCGCTAGCCAAAGTTTAAACCCGCAACAACAAGGATTTTAAACCTTATTTGTTGCGGGTCTTTTGTTTTTTAATTTACACTATTATTCCATCAAAGCCTGAGGATTTTAATTTTTTAACCATATCCTCAGCGTTTTTTCGGTTGGAATATGCTCCCACCTGAACTCGGTAGATTTTTTTATCGGTTTTCGTGGCAGATTTCTTATTTGGCTCCTCCCACTTAATACCAAGGGTTTTGAGTATTCCCTTGGCAATTGCTACGCCCATTTTATTTTGTTCGGTAGGGGTATCTATAATAGTAATATCCTTTTTATTATCCACAAAGGCACACTCCACAAGACAGGCAGGGGCAACGGTTTCTCTGATCCAGCCAAAATAATCCTTGCCCTGACCGTTCTTTTTGGTTTTAAGACCTCGGCTATTCTGTCCCATTGCTACAATCTCATTTAAAATGTTCCCTGCAAGGGTTTTGCCCTTTCCACCGCCAAAATGATGGTAGATTTCGGCTCCGTCACCGCCGCCCGCATTATTGTGGATTTCCACAGCGTAATCGGGGGCGAATTTATTGCACTCCCTAATCTCATCTGCAAGGGGGTCAGACTCATCCTTTGTGCGGCTCATTCCAACACTAACCCCGTGGCGAACAAGCTCATCCCTGCAGGAAAGAGCAATGGAGAGGTTAAGATTATCCTCATTTTGCCCATTAGCAACGGCTCCGTTATCCTTACCACCATGGCCAACGCCTATAAAAATTTTAGACATTTATTTTTCCTCCTTTAATTCGGGCAGACCTTTAATGCAGGTTAGCACCGTAATAAGTCCCGAAAGGGCACAGGTTGATAAAACACCCACCCAATTAACCTCGGTAATGCCCATGGTGTTTGCACCGATAATAGCAAGGGCGGTCTCTGCCATTGTTTTAATTGTGCGAACTCCCGCCGCCTTTAACCAATTTAAAAATTTATTTTCCATAATATTACCTTCCTTTTAAAAAATTTTTTCTAATTTATTGTATTCTCAATATCCTCTATTCGGTGATAGACCGCTTTCATTTGTTCCTCTACAACCGGCATACGTATAGCCAATTTATTATGCTCCCTCACCTCCCTTGTAAGCTCGGCAAGTTTGGTATCAGTAACGGCTTGGGCAACGGCGATTTTTTGCTCAATATCTCTATTTGCTTTGCCGTTTGTAATAACCACACCCATAAGGGTAAGGAGTCCCACCGTAATGGAAGCCACCGCAGAAATTACAGCAGTTAAAAGTGCAGTCATAATTCTTGCTCCTTATGGGGTTCGTCAGATAAATATTTTAATAACGCTTCCTTGCCGTAAAAGTCCATAAGCTTAATTGCCATTATGGCCTCATCTCGACGATTACGGTCTAACATACCAAGCTCAAACATCTCTTTTGCCAATTCGTTCTGCCTGGTGCTTGGATATGGATTTTGTTTTTGGGGAACTATTTTAATATCAAATACGGGAAGCTTATTGGCGAAATCTTTTCGCCCTAAAACATCGGTGCTTTGGTAGGATATATAGTTGCTTTTTCCACCCTTGCCCGTAATGCGAAAGGTTCTGGGCTCAGTGTAAAATTGTCGCACCAGCTCCAGTATTAAATAGCAAAGCTTTGAGTAGGCTCTGAAGGAGGATTTTATCATATCCCTTGAAAGCTTGTTGCCCGCCTCTTGCAAAGCCAAAATTGCCGATGCCGCCGTTACACCAAAGTTTGTAGAGCCTTGTGCGAAATCTCGATTTCCCGAGGTTTCTTTAAGCTCATCCACCTTGAATTCTAAAAGCTGTAAGGCGTTTGAAGAAACGTTTGCAACCGAAACCTGTTTTAAGGTCTGGTCATCGATTCTGCCGGTGGTATGTATAAATGGGCGTGACCAATCGGCATACTCTTCTTCATTTATTCCCGCCGAATCGCTGATAAACCATCGCGGAGTCTCCCCCATAAGTGCGTTGCGTTCGATGGCGGAATTCAGCTTGTCAATCGACCGTTGACAACCCTTCATAACATCCACGTATCCAAAGCCGGCGGGAGAACCCTCGGTTACAAAAAGGGTATCAAAAACAATAGGATATTTACCGTGGTCATAAAATCCGTTTTGCTGATACTCAGCCTCATTTTCTGAAGCAAACAGAAGTGCCTCACCCGAAAATTTACAGTAATGAAGCAGTGTTTTTCCACCCACTTTTTTCTTGTAATACCAATCAACAACAAGGGCCTTGGAATCATCGGCAATCCCGTCCTCAATGCGATAAGCGGCAAGCTCCCCAAAGCCTTTTTCAATCTGCTCACTCTTTTCGGGATATTCTGCCATAAGGGCATTTTTATCCACCGCCGTTGCATAAAACAAATTGGTCGATTGCTCTAGATTTTTTATACCCGGCTCCCAAAAAAGATTAAGAATATCAAGCTGCTTAATATCCACGTCGCCAAGTCCGTTTTCAAGCTCGTTATTCCAAAAAACGCCGTATACACCCGTACCGGTTTTAAGCTTATACCACCACGCATCAGAATAGGTTTGCTCAAAATCTCTTTGCTCTAAAATAACGGGTAAAATCTCTGAAAACAATTTTGCCTCTTCCTCATCACCCTTTTCGCGTGCCAAAACGCTAGGCTCGGGGAAGCTATCCATTGCATCGGCGTGCTTGTTAATTATAGAGTTAAATAACCACGCTGAATTTTGCACTTCCGCTCCGTTTTCCGCGGTGTATCCGCAACGGAGCTTATACCATTGCTCATTATCGATAATTCTCTCCTCCAAGGAGCGTTTTCCCTCCTTGTACAACAACATAGTTTTATAGGCCTCTTTGATTTTATTTGTATCTATTGGTTTGTTTTTTCTTTTCATAAAAATTTCCTTTCTATATTCTTAAAAATATAACTTGTTTTTCGTCTGACGAAAGTGGCGAAAATTTTTCGCTTTGTTCAGCGGTGTGATGGGTGCGTGCTTTAATAGGAACGTGCATCAAAACATATCTGCATTCATCATAAATATGATCCTCTGCGGCGGTGTCAATATCCTCTACGTTAAGGGTGTCATAACAAAGAGAGGGAACGGTGCGGATAAAGTTTTTGCAGGTGTTGAATATATAAAGCATAGGTACTCCCTCGGTATCAAAAGCAAAACGATAATGATACTGCATCTTACCCGCAATTCTGGAATTATCTCCCGGCCGCCAGAATACCCCAACCTTTTCCATAATCTCGGCAACCGACCGCCCTCTTGAGGCATCAAAAATTGAAGGATCGGCAATGCCAATAATACTACGCCCCTTTAGATTCGGATCATTTTCCTCTATGCTTCGTATCTCCTCGGCAATGCGTGCGGGTTCAAAGCAGACACCGTTATTGGGCTTACCGTTAGAGCCGTAATACTCTCTGATTCTGAAAAGACGCCCATCATTATCGGCAGCATACCACCCAACGCTAAAAGGTTTTGTATAGCCAAAATCAAACCCTCTGTAAATTTGCCAATCTTTAGGAATCCTAAAGGGGGCTACCACATGCGTAAATCTCATATCGTCATAGTGGGTAGGATCGTTACGCCACTCGGTAAAAACCTGACCGTCGAAGCTATCCCAATCGCCATAAAGAAGTGCGTTTTTCTCGGCCTCGGGAAGCATAGCAAGACTTGCTAAATATTCAGGGTTGTTTTTAAGTAGAATTTCATTATCGAAAACGGTGGAGGGCACAAAAACTCTATGCCGGGTCATCTCTACCACCTCGCCCCTTGGCGTTACTATGTTGTAACTGTCGGCAATAGGTGTAAGAGGTGGTGCAGGAGTTATAAATCTATCCTTCACCCAACTATGCCCCACTCCACCGGGATTTGTAGTAGCCCGTATGTAAACTCTGGTCCCCGCTCCGGAGGGACGGTTACGAGAAAACATATAGCTGTACTCCTCCCATGTGAAGTGAGTAAGCTCGTCAAAAGCAATAAAATCATACCTCTTGCCTTGATAATTTATTCTGTCCTTTACGTATTGCATACTGCCAAAATGCACCTTTGCCCCCGACGGGAATCGCCAACAATGCTCGGTAGCATTGTAAACGGCGGTGGGAAAAGCGGCAAGATAAATCTGCCGGCTTCTATCAATAAGCTCGCTGAGCTGAGGCACCGTTTTTCTAAGAATTAGTGCTGTATAATGGGGAACGTGGACTTGACGCAAAGCCTCTACCAAAAGAGCGTCACTCTTTCCACCGCCCGCCGCACCACCGTAAAGAACCTCATATTCATTTCGGGACAGAAACTCAATCTGCTTTTTTTGAGGCTTCCAAACCAGTTCAGTCACCTATGCTCACCTCCGGCAACACAATTATTCCCCCCGATCTTTTCGGTTCTACCAAATCAAGAGAAACTGTTGTAAGCTCCTTAATTGAGGAAATAAGATTTTTAAGCTCCTTAATATCCATTTCCTCAATTCCACCGCCCGGTCTTGTAAGCTCCTCAAGTCTGTTAATGGCACTATCAGTAGCAAGCATAAGATTTTTTCTTCGCTTTTTATCACTTTGACTACGGCGTGAAATCCTTTTTTCGTTTTTGTTTTCCAATTTTTTACTCCTTTCCGATTAGACAAAATTCCAACCATCAATAGTCTAACGGAAAACCCCAAAAAATTCCCCCTACCAAATTAAACAACCGAAAAAGGAACAAAAAAAGAACGGAGCTGTAAAAAACTCCATTCTTTCTAACTCTTTAATTTTTTGTTTTAAAAACATCTCAACCGTTCTATTTAAGGATTGAATAAAACAGCTCCCTATTCAGATAAAAAATAAGCGTTTGTGCAGGCGTGCTTTCCGTTTTTATCAGTAAGGGTAATTCTAAAATATCCGCACTCGGGTCTGTAAGGAATTTCCGCCTCGGTGATGACAGAAAAATCATCATTCATTATACGATGGGCAGCACGATACTCATAATTTATACAAATGCTGTCAACAGGAGATGTTTTAATATGAATTTTATTATCCTCTATCCACAGGTCGTATATCTCAGGCCCCTCAGAAGCATAAAAATCACCATTTTCAAGGGCTGTTGTTATTGTACGATAATCAAGATTTTCTGCCTTAATTACAGTAAACGCCCAGCCCGAATCATTATATCGCGAGTCAAGAGGGCAATGATTATGATTATCATCAGCACCTATGCAATAAATTTTATTGCCCGCCGTTAAAAAATCATCATATGCCGCAAAATTGTAGTCATCGTACCCGTTACATATACAATCTCCGTTAAAAATCTCCATGGCGTGCATACCCTTATAGCCTATATAATCAGGGTAACGCTCCTTTGACCAAGCAGGATGATTGTAGGTAACAAAGAAGCCCTTTTCTCTTGCCTTTTGCATAATATCGCTTATGCCTTCGTGACTGTAGTGACGCACGTAGTCGGGCTCATTCTCATCAAACTTTACAAGATGGCGGTGGTGCACCGCATTTTTAAACTGATAATGTTCACGATGCCATAGTGGTTGGATAATATTTTCAGGCTCCAACCCTATAAAACAAATGTGGCAGGTTTTAATAAAATCAAAGGGGGCGTCCTTTGGCTCGTTGATCTCCATTTCAAAGCCGTGTAAAGCAAGAAAATTATCGTCATTAAGATCGTCGTGTGGAATTAAAATATCGTGGTCGGTATACGCTACTATTGAATACCCTTTGGATTTATAATGCTCCTTAACCTCTTCGGGCGTTAACCTTCCATCTGACAGATTAGTATGACAATGCAAATTCGCCTTATAAAAATTGCCATTTTGGGGAAGTAAATACTTTTTCATTTTAAAGTGCCTCGCTTAAAAAAAGGTGCCATACCCCATAGTATGGCACCTTTAAAATCATTTAGAATTTGTGACCGCAAGAACCGCAGAATATGGCTTCAGATTTAACCTGTGCACCACACTGTGGGCAGAATTTAACTGCGTTCTCAGCAGAATTTACGTTAACGGTTGCATCGTCAATTTCCTCTGCAGTTGCAGCGGTATTTGAGCTGATATCTGCATAAGCTTCAGGTGCAGTTTCAACTGCAGGAGCAACTTCTTCGGGTTGTGCATAAACAGGGGCGGCTTCGGTTTCAACAGGAGCCTGTGCAACCTCCTGATAATTGTTTTGATATGTTTCCTGGGGTTGAGGCTGATATGCAGCTTGATTCTGATAAGGATTTTGAGCAGCCTGATAAGGTGTTTGGTTGTTTTGGTAACCATTTTGGGGCTGATAGCCAACAGGCTGACCACCTTGATTATACTGATAACCATTTACAGGAACTTGATAAGGGTTGTTTTGAACAGTCTTTTTAGCCGAAGAAGCCATACTGAGATAAACGATAAATACGATTAAAGCTATCCAGGTGCCTATTGCCATCATACCATGGTCAACATCAAATAAGGTTTCAAAAAATTCATCAAATTCAACACCGTAATCACTAGCATCAATATAAGATATAATGAAGGGTACAAACCAAAGAACTAAACCTATTGTACCTGCAGTAACACATAAGCCCTTTTTACCAACAAGGCCTGCGATAAGCATAAATATGCAAGAAACTGCAATAAATACAGGCAACAAATAACCAAGTGCAAACATTGTTGTGCCTAAAAAGTCTGCTGCATCACCAAAGTTTTCCAACACATCAAAAAACTGTGGCTCAAAATCATCAGGAAATAAGCCACCACCCGCAAATGGAATTAGTAGAATATTAAGTAATCCTACTGCCGAAACGATTGAGAGAGAAATGCGATTTGAAGTTTTGATCATTTAAATAACCTCCTAAAAATTAAAGAATATTATATTTTTTTACTACATCCGCAAGATCTTCTTTATTTTTAAAATCACCTGCGGTTAGCATCTTTTTAATGCGGTATTTAACCGCACTCACCGAAATAAAAAGCCCGTCAGCTATGCTTATAATCGTTTTATCGTTAAGGAGTCCGCAAACTATCTGGCGGTCTATATCATCCCACATTCTAAGCAGCTCCTCAAGTTGAAGTGTGGCTAAAATATCAGGATCGGCGTCATAAAGTGGCATACTTCCCGTTCGCAAACGGGGCTGTGTTTTTTTGTGGCGAACGGCTCCTGTTGTTTGCCTCTCAATAAGGGGACAATCAACCAAAACCGAGGCAGTATGAATATCGCTGTTACGTTGTAAAAACTGATGCAGTTTAACCGCCTGATGCCCAAGCTCCACAAAATTGTTTTCGGCTGTGGTTAAGGTGGGCTTTATAGCCTCAGATAAAACCGAATTGCCAAATCCAATTATAAATAAATCCTCGGGGACCTTACGTCCTTTATCCTCAATCCATTTAAGAAGATAAATGGCGGCGGCATCGCTGGAACAAATCACTGCATTATAGCGGTGCATATTAAGTTCAAAGCTCTTAGCACAATCAGCAACCGTTAAATCCTTATAAACGTCTGAAACGCCCAAAGGAAGTTCAAAGTGCATGCAAAGCTTTAAGAACTCATCAATTTTAACGTGGTCGGAATGGGTTTCGTCATGGGCACCAAAAAAAGCAATTTTTGTACGCTTATTGGCAATGAGATAACTCATAATATTGTACATTGCTTTTTGTATGCCAAAGCTTACGTACCCTACCGCCCCGAGCATTTCGGTATGTATATCCTGCCCCGCGTTTACCAAAAGGGGTTCAACGCCTTTTTTTACCATTTGGCGACAGGTTTTTTCCATCCATTGATAGGAGTGCCCTATGGCAAGCACAAGGGGTCTTGTATACTCGTCGGTTATTGGCGGCTTTTCACCGGTGTAATCTACAATAGATATATTTTTTTTAAGAGCTTCTTTACTTATTCCTGATAAAATATCGGTTACCCAATATCCTTGCAGGCCTATTTGCTCTGAGACGACATAAATATTCATATTATACCTGCTCTTATTTTTGCTTATTGTTTCCCTTTAAGTCTTTTAACTCATAGGGAGTTGTTTGATAAACAAAGTAGTTAAGCCAGTTGGTAAAAAGAGTGCTGGCATAAACGTGCCATCTGGGATAAGGCTCTTTTTCAGGATTATCATCAGGGAAGTAATTTTTAGGTACGTCAGGATTAAGACCTCTTGCAACGTCCCTTGTGTACTCGTTTAAAAGGGTGTTGCGATCATATTCGTGATGTCCCATAATAAAAAATTGTCGACCGTGATTATCGCCTACAAGATGCACTCCAACCTCCTCAGATTCAGACATAATTCTAAGCTCGGGATGATTTGCAATTTCATCTCTGTTAGAGGCGGTATGGCGTGACTGAGGAACGTAAAGATAATCGTCCATTCCATGAAAAAGACGAGATTTTTCGGTTAAAATATCCACCTTGAATACACCTGAAATCTTTTTAGGCAGGGGATATTTGCTAATACCATAATGATAATAAAGTCCGGCTTGGGCACCCCAGCATATGTGAAGAGTAGAAAAAACGTTTTCTTTAGACCACTCCATAATTTCACATAGCTCTTGCCAATATTCAACGTCCTCAAAAGGCAAAAGTTCTACGGGGGCTCCTGTTATTATAAGGCCGTCAAACTGCTGGTCCTTAATCTCCTCAAAGGTAGTGTAGAAATTTAGCAAATGCTCAGGCGACGTGTTTTTTGCCTTATGGGTAGAGGTCTGCATAAGGGTAATTTCTATTTGAAGAGGAGTATTTGAAAGACACCGAAGCAGGTGTGTTTCGGTCTCAATCTTATTAGGCATAAGATTAAGTATTAAAATTTTAAGTGGTCGAATATCCTGATGAAGTGCCCTTGTTTCGGTCATAACAAAAATATGTTCATTTTCAAGCACCGCTCTGGCAGGAAGATCATTGCTTATTTTTATAGGCATCTATAACAAGACCTACTTTCTAAAATCTACAATTATTTTAATTAAAATTATATTTTATTCATTATACACCTTTTTTGCTACAAATACTATACCTATATTAAAAAATTTTTTAAAAAAGAGGGGTTTTTTTGAAAAAAATTAGATTTTTTAGCAAAAATTCTCTAAAGAGTGGTCTTATTGGAATAATAAACGGCTTTTTTGGAGCGGGAGGTGGGCTTGCATTGGTGCCCCTTTTGGTTAAAATGGGATTTGAGCGAAAAGCCGCTCACGCAAACGCCGTTGCGGTAATTTTTTCCATCACCATAGTAAGTGCCGCAATCTACGTTGCACAAGGCTACGTAAAATTGAGTGACAGTTTTATATTTTTGCCCGGAGGGATTTTAGGGGCAATAATCGGCACCCTTGTTATGAAAAAAATATCCCCAAAAGCCATTAAAAAGATATTTGGCATTTTTATGATTTGGGCAGGATGGAGGTTGGTTTTTGGATGAGTACTTTTCCATCATTACTCGCCGGATTTTTGGCGGGAATTTTTGGCTCAATGGGACTTGGCGGCGGCAGCATTCTTATAATATATCTTACGATTTTTGCGGGGGTGGATCAGTTAACCGCTCAGGGAATAAACCTTATTTTCTTTTTGCCTACAGCAGCGGTGGCTCTTTTTATCTACTCCAAAAAGGGAATAATAAAATGGCGTAGCATTCTGCCCATAATGTTGTTGGGCTCGGCAGGCACCCTGATTTCGGGATTTTTTATAGGCATAATTAAAGGCGGGCTTATTAAAAAATTATTTGGAATAGTGATTATTTTTTATGGTCTTTTTGAAATTTTAGGAAAAAACAAAAAATAATTGAATTTCCATCCTTAATTCATTGCAAAACCATTAGTTTTGTATTATAATAATCAAAATCAAAAGTAAAGTTGGTAATTAAAATGTATAAATATGAAACACATTCGCACACCTCTCCCGTAAGCCGTTGTGCAATAGCAACAGTTGAAGAAACCCTTGAATTTTACAAAAAAATAGGATATGACGGCGTTTTTATTACCAATCATTTTATTGATGGAAATATCAATGCCGACCGCAGTCTCCCCTATGAGGAACTGGTAGAGTTTTATTTTTCAGACTACGAAAAAGCCTTGGAAATAGGCAAAGAAATTGGCTTGAAGGTGTTTTTAGGGGTTGAACTTTCTTACGGTGGCACCGATTTTCTAATCTACGGACTTGATAAAGAATGGTTTTTGGCTCATCCCGAAATCAAAGATATGAAAAAAAGCGACGAGCTTAATTTTATGGCGGAAAGCGGAGCGTTGGTTATTCAGGCACACCCCTTCCGCATTGGCGGCCACATTGACCATATCCGCCTTTTCCCTCACCGCATTCATGGTGTTGAGATAATTAACACCAGCCGAAACGAAAAAGAAAACGATATTGCTAAGCTTTATTGCGAGCATTACAATCTTATTAAGTTCGCAGGCTCTGATAACCATACCGCCGGCAAGCGTGAATTTTTAGCAGGTGTCTGTTCAAAGGAACCGATTGTAAGCGAAGAGGACTTTGTAGAAAAGGTTAAAAATCACCAAACCGAGGTTTTCACCTTTACGGTAGAAAAGGAAAAATAATACTAGTTTACGCTATAACAAAAACAAGGCTCATCGGGAGCCTTGTTTTTATATACTAATTATTTATTTTTGCAATACTTTGAAACGATATGTTTCATTGTTTCCCAGTTTTTCTCCATCTCGGCAACCAGTTTAAGTTGAGTGCGGCAACGGTCTAAATTATGCTCGGGATACTTAGTTTTAAAATATGTATCACCTGCTAAATAGTCGGCCAAAAATCTCATACCACATTCAATGGTCATCATTTTTGCACCTTCGGGCATAAGCATAATTTCGCTATCCTCAAGTTGACCGTCACAACCGGTTAAAAATCCGTCTGCAAAAGCGGTAAACATACCAATATCAATACCAACCTTAGATAAATCCTTTTCATCCTCGGCGGCGGTGGATGCACCAAAACGAATAGCATCACCAAAATCGGTTACGGAAAAACCGGGCATAATTGTATCTAAATCGATAACACAAAGAGCTTTGCGGGTTGTGGCATCAAGCATTGCATTGTTGGTCTTGGTATCGTTATGGCTAACACGAAGGGGTAATTCACCCTTTTTATTAGCCTCTGCCAAAACACCGTAAAAATCAGCACGAGCCTTTATAAATTCAATCTCTTCCATAACACCTGCGGCTCTGCCCTTTTTATCCTCTTTAACTGCCTTTAAGAAATCATTATAGCGTTTAACAGTATCATGGAAACGAGGTAAAACCTCATAAAGCTCCTCGGCAGGGAAATCGCTTAAATCACGTTGGAATTTACCAAACGCAATACCGCACTCGTAAAAATCGTCGGTACGCTCGGGCAATTCTATGCAAAGAGAATTTTCAATAAAACGATAAACACGCCAACAGTTTTTGTGTTTATCTATATAATAACTATTGCCCGTGTGGGTAGGAATAAGCTCCAAAACACCACGAGGGTCGGTAATTTTCTTTTTAAGATGCTCGGTAACCTTTTCAATATTAGCCATTACCTGCTTGGGTTTTTTAAAAATTGAACTGTTTACGGCCTGAATAATGTAGGCACTTTCGCTTCCGTCGGCCTCATCACAAATAAGTCGAAAAGAGTCGTTAATGTGACCGTTTCCATAAGGAATGCATCCTCTTGGAATACCTGTTACCTGAAAATTGTTTACCGCATTATTGATAAAATCCAAACAATTCTTCTCCATTTTTAAAATTCCTTTCAAAATTTATTTCTTAATAAATTTATTATTTTTAATAAAGAAAAATCCCTTAGCTCCGCCAATTTCACCATTTTCTAAAAGACGCTTTTTATATGCTCTTTGAAGGGATGTGCATTCGGGAAGTGATGCTATGTTTTCTTCACAATCCTCACGACCGAAAATACGCCATAAATTGCCTCGCCGATTATTAGTTTCTACTATATTAAAGAATTCTGCAAACATTAAAAGGCTGCTGGTTTGGGGTAAAAATTCTTTATGATTTGGATATAAAAGCCAAGAATCACAATGAAATAACACAGTTTTATTATTAAATAAAGGCGCGTAATATTCTGCTGCCTTTAAAAACGAATCTATACAATCCTGTTTTAACAGTTTGCTACCACCCGGAATATGAATGTTTATTGCTAAATCACCCTGAGAAACGGATATTCCATCTACATTATAATCACTATCTATAAAAATAGGTTCAAACTGTAAACGTCCAAAGGTGTGACGAGTGCCGTCCACAAAACGATTAAACCACTCGGCAACAAAAACACCGTCCATATTATGTACCGCAGTACATTCTGCCCATTTTATTTTAATATCCTTTAAAAAACCATCAAAACAGCCCTCAGGCATACCTTTTTGCTCATAAAATGTTTTTACATGCTTGGTAACACAAAGGGAAATTATAAACTCGCCTATGTACTTGTGCACTTTAATTTGATTAGCCGCTCTTTCGGCAGAAATAAGCGCCCATTTCCAATCGGGGCAGCTTTGGTTTTTGTAAAGTTTTAACACATTGTGAAACAACAAGTTTGATTTTTTATTGTTGCATATTTTTTTATAGGTATCCGTAACAAAAGAAATTGTATCTTTGGGATATTCCATATAATCCATTGATTTATTAAGCCAATTTAGATAAGGATACTGCATAAAAAGCACGTCCAAACATAACAAACTATTCTAGATTATAAAAAAAGTGCTTGACAAGTTCTATAAATAAAAGTACAATCATTAGTATAAAAGAGTAAAATTTCCTTTTTAGGATGTGTGTTTATGGATGTAATGTCACTTATAAAAGATTTATATAATATTTCCGGTGCTCGTGTTTCGGTACACGACGCCGCAGGCGAAGAGCTTTATGCATATCCATCAAAGCTTTCGCCTTTTTGTGCCAAAATTCAAGAAAATATTTTTACTCATCGCAATTGTGTAGACTGCGACCAAAAAGCCTGTTCAACCCTTACCGCCAACGGCAAGCCCTACATATACCGCTGTTCTTGTGGACTTTTAGAGGCGGTGGCTCCAATCCATAACGAGGGTGTAATTACAGGTTATTTAATGATGGGGCAGGTTCGCGATGAGTTAGAGGGTAATGACCAACACATTTTAAAAAGCAGCAAAGCCCTTTTTAAAACCGATGAAGAACAACTTGAGTATTTTAATAAAATTCAACTTATTGAATATAACAAATTTGAAAGCTACGCTCGCATTATGGGAATTTTTGCCGAATATATAACAGTCCGCAATCGTTTCCCCTCAAAAGCCGACAGCCTGCCTGAGCTCATAAAAAAATACATATACCAAAATTTCGCAAAATCAGTAACCCTTGATAATATTTCAAAAAGATTTGATTGCTCAAAATCCACCATAATGAATACCTTTAGAAAAAAATACGGCATCACCGTAATTGCTTACCTTAATCAAATCAGACTTGAAGAAGCACAAAAACTCATCTGCGATACCGAACTTTCATTTAAAGAAATCGCTTGCGAGTGCGGATTTTATGACCAAAACTATTTTTCAAAGCAGTTTACCGAAAAATATGGCTGCTCACCCACCGCCTTCAGAACAAAATATAAAAAATCCAAAAAAGAATAGTTCAATTTTAAATCACCAAAAAATCGGGGCTGTAAAAAAACATACGCGCGATAAATTGTTATTTATCGTGCGTATGTTGGGTGAAAATTGTAGGGGGCGGCGATTTTCGACGCCCCGTTTATTTCTAACCTTTTCCGGTATGTCGTAAACGCCATACCCT
>JAZSJA010000078.1:0-2952 GCA_045534095.1 Acutalibacteraceae bacterium
TTATTGCAGATTTTATGTTTATAAATATCTCGGTCAGATAATTTTTATCCGAATAGGCTTTGTACGAACGGCTAAGACCCGTTCCGCGGCCGGGAAGACACAGATAATTTTTATCCGAACAGGTTTTTCCTAAAGGGCTAAACACCGTTCCGCAGCCGGAAAGATAGCGGTAAATTGTAGTTTATCGCACGTATGTTTTTGCAACCCCTTAATTTTTACCAACATACAGGGGAATGACTACACTGTTGAGATAACGAGGCGGAAGCTCCTCTTGTTTAATTTCTCTAACCTCTTCGCCCCTGATTTCCCTTACAACAATGGGCCACTGTTGTTCGTGGGTCATACCCGCAGTAGATGCAAACACCGAAACGGAAGAATTATCATTTATAATTGCAGGATGTTGCATACCAAGTCCAATTGCAAATACCGCGCCTATAATCTCGGTTTTGCCGCCGTTTTTGGTCTCGTAAGCGGTGCCCTCTTCTTCGGTTTTACAGCCCATTACCCAAAGGGTACCACCATCGTTAATAACCTCATGAAGTGAACGTTCGGGGTTGATTTGACGGGCATAAACGGTTTGATTTTTAAAAAGGAAGTTGGCTCTTGTGCGGTCATAAGGGTATTTTTCCTCACCGGGGAGAGGTGCGGTTCTTTTTCCTGCTCCGGGAATGCCACCGATGGTGCAGCCTGTGTTTTCCATAAACACCTTTCCGCCCTCAACGGTATTAAAGTATATGGATGCAGTTTGCACATGAACATCACTGAAAATGAGTGTTCTCTTTGAAGCGTGATCAACAAGTGTCATATATCCAAAGAATTTTTCAAAAGCAAAAAGATCCTCAAAAATAAGAGGCTCGTCCGTATCGCCAACAATCTTAAATGCACCTGTATCACGCATTTTTGAAAGGTTGGGGCCACTTGCCAAATCGCCATACATAAAGTTTACTCTACGAACGTGAGCAGGGATTTCAATAACTCCATCAATTAAATATCTGCCCGCATTAAAAAATACGGTAGGTTTGCCGCAGTTCATAGCGGCTTGAATGGCCTTTGTATCATCGGTAATTCCGTCGCCCTTTGCTCCAAAACTATTAACCGAAACCCAGTCCTCCGGGTCATCCCAAGGAACCTCGGGAGTTTCCTCAACGGGGAGATTAAGGGAGGTTGCATCATTCTGCTCAAAAAGGGTACGAGGGCCATGGGAAGAGTATTCAAAGAGATAATCCTTAACCGATGGCGTTTGCATATAGCACATATCCTGACGCATTATGTACTCATAACCTTCGGATTTAATATTTCTAAGGAAGCAATATCCGTATTGATGGCGAATAGCGGTTTCAATGGGACTTCCGCCCAAAAGCTCAGCATCAATAAGGGAAACTAAGCCGATCATTCCCTCCATACGAAGTACAGGTACAGAGTTAAAGCTTTTTAAATCACGAATTGAGGTAACTGTGTTACCGGCATAAATACCACAACGTTTTTGGTTGCGAAGGGTAATATGCTCAAAAGTAGTGTAAAGGAACTGTGGCATAGATTTAATACCATAGTTAAATCCCACAATCTCCATATTCTGTACAAGACATGCCGAAACCTTTTCGTGAAGCACCGAAAAGCCTGTGTTTCCACGGAATTCAGGATCTTCAGAAATAATGCGAACGTTACGCACCGCTCCTGTGTTGTTTGCAAAATAGCGAACTCCCGTAGCACCGGGGTTGCCGCTACCAACACTGATTGTGAGATTTTCAAGCATATTTGTCATAGCAATATTAGAAGCCTCGCCCTGAATAAAGCTAATGACAGGACGATCGTTTCCATGCTCAAAGCCTTTACAATTATCTTTAAGCTTAATAATGGTTTCTGCCATATTTTCGCCCATAAAACGAAGCTGAGCATTCATTTCCAAATGGCGAAGACTGGATAAAAAGTTCCTGAATTCCTCCATAGAATAAGAGATAGTATCACTTACAAGATAGGTTCCTTTTGGAAAATAGATTATTTTAGATGGGGGTAATTCCTCAGGGAAAATAACGTTTTTTCTGCCATCCACTTTTCTGATTTCAAAGGAAATAAGTGCGTTAGGGTCGTCCATAGCAGAAAGCTTTGCGTCGGTTTCATAAAAACGTTTTTCGTAAGCACCCAAAATATCGTCTACAATCCGACAAAGAATTTTGGTACAGTCTACCTTGCCTGTGTTATCTGCATTATAGGGAGGTTTTGTAACGTCGATAATCGACGTGCAGTCGGCAGGGTAACGATAACTTGTTGTCATAAATATCTCTCCTTAAAATAAAACAGTAAAACTATTTATAATTTTTGTAACTGTATTCTAATACAAAAAATTTACATTTTCAAGTAAAACTTGACGTTTATTTTTTAAATTACAGATTCTTATTATAAAATTTTCTCGGTATTCGGTTGGCGTGTAGCCCGTTTTCTCTTTAAAAACCTTAAAAAAGTAATAAGCAATAGAAAAACAAATAGCCCTTGCAAATGAGGTTCATCAATTGGGTGGCGAGGTGATTATGTCAAGTCATCCACTCAGATTTTTGCCTTATGAGGACGTTTTAAAAATGGATTACAAAGTGGATGTTGTATCTTTAGAAGATAAAATATCGTAGAATAAATTAAATTCCCCACAAAAGGCAAGCCCCCTAAACCAGAGGATTTTCTTTTTAATCTTATCACACAACAAAAACACCGTAGGAAAAACTAATCTGTTTTCTTACGGTGTTTTGTTAATTATAAATATTTATACTACTTTTCGGTATTTTCAGAACAAAAAATAGGCTTCAGTAGTTTTAGAATGGCATCAATAACCTTTTCTACAATGAATACAAGATATTTTAAGATTACAGCCGAAATTAAAACGGCAACTATAACTATAAATATGTTTAAATAAGGATTATTTGTTAAATCCATTAAAGTAAAAGGCCCTAAAATAAAGAATTG
>JAZSJA010000127.1:0-19199 GCA_045534095.1 Acutalibacteraceae bacterium
GTGTAACCCTGCATAAATAGCGAATTTTATTAGTATGCACAAAATGATAAATTTGCTGTAACCAAAGCGCCCCTTGTTAAAGGGGAGAGGGCCAACGAATGTTGGCGAGGGGATTCCGTCCCCCCGATAACCTACAATTTACCTCTCTCTTTCCGGCCGCGGAACGAGACTAGGCCGTCTGTACAAAAACTGTTCGGATAAAAAGAACGCCTAGCGTTCAACCTACAATTTACCTCTCTCTTTCCGGCTGCGGAACTTCCAAAATTGCTTTATCGCTTTAAACTAAAAAACTTTTTTTGCAAAAAACTATTGACATTGGGGATTTAAAGTGCTATAATGACCAAAACAAAAACACAAAAGGAGGCAGTTTAAAGTGAAAAACAATATGTATTTTTATTATTTTTATTATTTTAATATGGGCTGCCCGTCTTGTGTTGTTATCGAAGATTAAATCTTTGAAATCAATATGATGGTCAGTCCGCATTTGCATTGCTTTTAAAGGCATTGTCAGTGCGGATTTTTTATTTTTAGTTTTTATAAAATGAAGTGAGGTATAAAAAATGAATATGAATTTTTTAAGAAAACTACCAATCCCACAGGAGGTTAAAAAAGAATTCCCCATAACCGATAAAATGGCGCAGATAAAGGCCGAGAGAGATGAAAAAATCCGCCAGGTTTTTGAGGGTAAATCTGATAAATTTATTTTAATTATAGGCCCTTGCTCGGCGGAGCATAGAGAACCGGTTTTGGAATATATTTCTCGACTTAGCAAAATCGAGGAGCAGGTTTCAGATAAAATTATAATTATTCCAAGGGTTTATACCAACAAGCCAAGAACCACAGGTCAGGGTTACAAGGGAATGCTTCACCAACCTGATCCGGACGGGAAGCCCGATATGTATAAAGGCATTGTTGCCCTGCGTGAGCTTCATTTGGCGGCTCTCAGAGATTACGGTTTTTCCTGTGCAGATGAAATGCTATATCCCGAAAATCACCGCTATCTTTCAGATTTGCTTTCCTACGTTGCGGTAGGTGCTCGCTCGGTTGAAAATCAGCAGCATCGCCTTACAGCCAGCGGACTGGCCGTTCCCGTAGGTATGAAAAATCCCACAGGGGGCGACCTCTCGGTAATGATGAACTCCATTGTAGCCGGTCAGTCCTCTCACACCTTCCTTTATCGCGGTTGGGAGGTAGTAAGTGAGGGAAATCCCTTGACACACGCTATACTTAGAGGTTATATTGATTATACAGGCAAAAGCGTTTCAAATTATCATTATGAGGATTTACTCAGGGTAAACGAGCTTTATGCAAAGGCGGGACTTAAAAACCCATCGGTTATTGTGGATACAAATCATAACAACTCGGGCAAGCAGTATCTTGAGCAGGTGCGTATCGCCAAGGATATTGTCTACAGTCGAAATGAAAATCCCGACATTAAAGGTCTTGTAAAGGGACTTATGATTGAAAGCTACCTGGAGGATGGTGCACAGGGCGTTGGGGAGCACGTGTTTGGTAAATCCATTACCGACCCCTGCCTTGGCTGGGAGAAAACCGAAAAACTTATTCTTGATATTGCCGATAAACTTTAATAAAATCAGTATGGGTGAATAAAGATGTCAGATAAACTGGAAAAGGCTAGAAAAATAATCAACGAGGTAGACGGTCAAATGGCGGAGCTTTTTGTAAAGCGAATGCGAGCCGCCGAAATGGTCTATGAACACAAAAAGGAGTTCGGTCTGCCTATTCTTGATTCAAAACGGGAAGGGGAGGTAATCGAAAAAAACTCCGCCCTTGTGGAGGATGAGGTTTTAAAGGAATATTATATAGATTTTTTAAATAATATGATGTCCCTTTCCCGCAAATATCAGCATCGTATGCAAAGCGGCCTGAGGGTGGCTTACAGCGGTGTTGAGGGTGCTTTTGCACACATTGCGGCGGGGCGTATATTCCCAAAATGCAACCGCATAGCCTATGGTGATTTCAAGGCGGCGTATAATTCGGTAGTAGAGGGCGAAAGTGATTTAGTCGTCCTTCCTATTGAAAACAGTTATGCCGGCGAGGTTGGGCAGACTCTTGACCTTATATTTTCCGGCTCCCTTTACGTCAACGGTATCTATGAGCTTGAAATTCACCAAAATCTTCTTGGGCTTCCCTGTGCCACCATTGACGATATAAAAAAGGTGACAAGCCATCCACAGGCACTTAGTCAATGTCACGATTACTTAAAATTAAAGGGCTTTGAAAGGGTCGAGGCAAACAACACCGCCCTTGCCGCCAAGAGTGTTGTGGATATGAATGACAAAAGCTTTGCCGCCATAGCAAGTGCCGAAACGGCCGAGCTTTACGGTCTGAAGATTATTGAGGCTAACATAAACAAAAGCGGTGAAAACACCACACGCTTTGCCGTTTTATCCAAGGTGCAGGCAAGGTCTACCGCTCTTCCAAGCACCGTACTTATGCTAACCGTTAAGCATGAGGCGGGCTCCCTTGCAAATGCAATAAGCATAATAGGTAGGTACGGATATAATATGACCGCCCTTAGGAGTCGACCGATGAAAAAACAGTCCTGGCAGTACTATTTTTACATTGAAATAGACGGCTCTCTTAACAACGAAAACGGAGAGAATATGCTTGAAGAATTAAAGAATATATGCGATATTTTAAAGGTGGCGGGAACATTTTCTCCTCACACCGAAATATAGGGTGAATAAAATGATAATGAATATCAATCTTGGTGAGGATAGTTACGATATTTTTGTAGAGCGTGGCATTCTTGCAAGGGCTAAAGAGTATTTGAATTTAAACAGACGAGTTCTGGTAGTAACTGATGACGGCGTACCGAAAGAGTACGCTCGGGCAGTAGCCGACCAGTGTAAGGAAAGCGTTATTTACACCCTTCCGGCGGGGGAGGACTCCAAAAGTTTTGACTGCCTTGAAAAACTCCTTAAAACCATGTTGGATAATGGATTTTCACGCAAGGACTGCGTTGTTGCAGTTGGTGGCGGCGTGGTAGGTGATTTGGCAGGCTTTGGGGCTTCAACCTATATGCGTGGGGTGGATTTTTATAATATTCCCACCACCCTTTTAGCACAAATTGACTCCTCCATAGGCGGCAAAACGGCCATAAATTTTGGTGGAGTTAAAAATATAATCGGCTCATTCTATCAACCAAAAAAGGTGCTTATAGACCCAAACCTTTTAAAAACCCTGCCCGAAAGACAAATTTCAAACGGTCTTGCCGAGGCGGTAAAAGCCGCTCTTATATGTGATGAAGCCTTGTTTGACATCTTTGAAAAAAAGGATATCAAGGACAGCATAGATGAAATTATTATTCGTTCCCTCAAGGTCAAAAGGGACGTTGTAGAAAAGGATGAAAAGGAAGCAGGTCTTCGCAAAATCCTTAATTTTGGTCATACGGTAGGTCACGGAATTGAAAGCAGCGAGGGTATGAAAGGGCTTTATCATGGGGAATGTGTTGCCCTTGGTATGATTCCCATGTGCTCTGATGAGGTTCGTCCAAGACTAATTGAGGTTTTGAAAAAATGCAATCTTTATAGGGAGATGCAATACGATTGGGGAAAAATCACCCAAGCCGCCTTCCACGATAAAAAGGCGGATGGCGACACCGTTACGGTAACCCTTGTGAACAAGGTTGGCAGTTTTGAACTTAAAACTTTGAATTGCACTCAGGTTATAGATATGGCAAAAGCCTCTTTGAAAGGTTGAATAATATGAAAAACACGTTTGGAAACAGTATAGCCATCACCCTTTTTGGGGAAAGTCACGGCGAATGCATAGGTGCCGTTATTGACGGCTTGGCACCCGGTATTGAAATAGATAAAGAGTATATTGCAAATATGCTTACTCTTCGCCGTCCAAGCGGGAAAATCTCCACCCCCCGAAAGGAAATGGACAATTTTAAAATAGTCAGCGGTGTTATAAACAATTTATCTACAGGCACCCCCATTACCATACTTATTCCCAATGAAAATCTAAAAAGTGAGGACTATTCTCAAATGCAGAGTATCCCTCGCCCCTCCCACGCAGATTACACCGCCTGGTGCAAATATCACGGCTTTCAGGATGCCCGCGGAGGCGGTCATTTTAGCGGACGCATTACGGCGGCATTGGTTGCGGCAGGTGCAATTTGCAAACACGCCTTAATGCAAAAGGGTATTTTTATTGGTACTCATATTAAAAAATGCGGCGGCATTGAAGATAGAGATTTTAATAATCTTTCAGAGGATATAAACTCCTTAAATCAAAAGGAATTTGCCCTTTTGGATGATGGTGTAAAAAAGACTATGGAAGAGGCTATTTTATCAGCATCAAGGGATGGCGATAGTCTTGGTGGTGTTCTCGAAACGGCCGTTACAGGTCTGCCCGCAGGGGTAGGTGAGCCCTGGTTTGATACGGCAGAGGGTATGCTGGCTCATATGATGTTTTCCATCCCCGCCGTTAAGGGTATTGAGTTTGGTGCCGGCTTTGATATTTGCAATATGTCGGGCAGTGAGGCAAACGACCCCTTTGAAATTAAGGATGGCAAGGTTATTACCAAAACCAATATGAGCGGTGGAATCAACGGTGGAATCACAAACGGTATGCCCGTTGTTTTCCGCACCGCCATTAAGCCTACTCCCACAATATTCAAGCCTCAAAACACCGTAGATTTAAAAACCATGACCGAAACCGTCCTTGAGCCCAAGGGAAGGCACGATCCCGCCATTGTTCACAGGGCAAGAATAGTTCAGGATGCCGCTACCGCCATAGTTATTTGCGATATGCTGGCTATGCGTTTTGGAACCGACTTTTTAAAATAATTTTAAGAGGTAAATTATGGAAAAATACGGATGTATAGGCAAAAAGCTAACCCACAGCTTTTCAAAGGAAATCCATAAAAAGCTTGGCTCTTATAATTATGAACTCATTGAGCTTGCCGAGGAGGAGGTTGCCCCCTTTTTAGAAAAAAAGGATTTTAAGGCAATAAACGTAACCATTCCCTACAAGCAGACGGTTATGCCTCATCTTGATTTTATAAGCGATATTGCAAAGCAAATTGGTGCGGTAAATACGGTTGTAAATAAAGACGGCAGACTTTACGGCTACAACACCGATTATCACGGAATAAAGGCTTTAATTAAAAGGCTGGGCATTTCATTAACGGGCAAAAAGGTCCTTGTTTTAGGTACGGGCGGTACGGGTAAAACGGCGGCGTTGGTTTCAAGAGATATGGGTGCCGATAAGGTTATTACGGTAAGCCGAAACAAAACCAACGAGCATATAAATTACGATGAAGCCGTAAAGCATCACTCCGATGCACAAATCATAATAAACACAACCCCCGTAGGAATGTATCCAAACTGTGACCAAACCCCCATAAATCTCTTTGAATTTCATTCCTTAGAGGGCGTTGTGGATGCGGTTTATAATCCCCTTTCCACCAATTTTGTTTTAGACGCAAGGGAAAAAGGGGTAAAGGCCGAGGGCGGTCTTTATATGCTTGTTATGCAGGCAATTTTTGCCGTCGAATTCTTTATGGATACCAAAATACCCAAAGAAAGAGCAGAAGAGATTTTTAGTGAGATTTTATTATCTAAGGAAAATATCGTTCTGACAGGAATGCCCGGTAGCGGTAAAAGTACGGTGGGCAGACTCATACGCCTTGAGGGCTACACCTTTATTGATACCGACTTGGAGATTGAAAGGCGTTGCGGCTACAAAATCAAAGATATTTTTGAAACCAAGGGGGAAGAATATTTCCGCCATTTGGAAAGTGAAGTAATAAGGGAAATATCAAGGGAAAATCGCCGTATTATATCCACCGGTGGCGGTGCAGTTTTAAGAAAAGAGAATGTAAGAAGCTTAAAACAAAACGGCAAAATCTTTTTTCTTGATGCCAATCTTTCAAGGCTTTGTGCCTCTGAAGACCGTCCCCTTTCAAGCACCGAGGATAAACTGAAAAATCTCTATAACCAAAGAATAGATATTTATAAATCCACCGCCGACGTAACCGTCCCAAGTATGGAAACGGCTGAGATGGAAGGGGAATATATTTTAAAAAATCGTTTTTAGAGTAAGGAAAATGAAAAAATGACAGCAACCTTTAAATCATCTAATTTAAAAGGAATTATAGATGCTCCGCCCTCTAAAAGTATGGCACACCGTTATCTTATAGGTGCGGCATTGGCGGGGGGAAAATCTGTGCTTTCGGGCATAGATTACAGCGAGGATATTTTGGCAACCATCCATTGCCTTAAGACTTTGGGAGGGGATATTACCATCCAAAAGGACTGCGTCGCATTTGAGCCCAGTGGTTTTTTGAGGTTACCTGATGGGGAAATTCCCAATTTAAACTGCCGTGAAAGTGGCAGCACCCTAAGGTTTTTTATCCCCTTAGCCCTTTGTATGGGTAAGGCTGTGAAATTTTCAGGTAGCGAGCGGCTCTTTGAAAGACCTCTTGATATTTATGAAAATCTTTGCAAAGAAAAAGGCTTTACCTTTAAAAAGGATGAAGCTTCCCTCACCCTTTGCGGAAAGCTTCAAAGTGGCGAATATAAGGTTCGTGGGGATATAAGCAGTCAGTTTATTACGGGGCTTATTTTCGCCCTTGTTTATTTGGGCGGGGAATCAACCATTGAGATTCTCCCACCTTTTGAGAGTAGACCTTATGTTGACCTTACCCTTTCGGCATTAAAATCCTTTGGGGCACAGGTTGAGTTTAAGGGTCAATATAAAATAGAAATCAAAGGTACAAAACTTCACCCCTACTGCGGAAAAATTGAGGGGGATTATTCAAACGCCGCCTTTTTAGATGCCTTTAATTATACGGGCTCTAAGGTAAAAATCAATAATCTTAATCCAAATAGCCTGCAGGGTGATAAAATATACGGCGAATATTTTAAGGCTATTGAAAAAGGTACGCCTACTTTGGATATTTCTGATTGTCCCGACCTTGCTCCCGTTTTAATTGCCCTTGCGGCCCTTAAAAACGGAGCGATTTTCAGGGGCACCGACCGCCTGAAAGCAAAGGAAAGCGACCGAGGTGCCGCCATGGATGAGGAGCTTAAAAAACTGGGTGGAGGCCTTGTTTTTGGAGATAACACCATAACCGTACCAAAACAAACCTTAGGTTATAACAATGAAGTTTTAAAGGGTCATAAGGACCACAGAATTGTTATGGCTTTGTCGGTTATACTCTCAAAAATCGGCGGCGAAATTGAGGGTGCCGAAGCCGTTAAAAAAAGTTATCCCCACTTTTTTGAGGATATTATAAAGCTTGGAGCAAAGGTAGATTTTAAATGATAGTTGACGTTACCAGAAAAATACTTATTGTAGGTCTTGGGCTTTTGGGCGGTAGCTATGCAAAGGCTCTTAAAAAATTTGGTTTTCACATAAGTGCAATAACCAAGGAGCAAAGCTCAATTGACTACGCAATAAGGGAAAATATTATAGATGAGGGCTCGGTAGAGCTTGATGAAAAAATAATAGGCGAGGCAGATATTGTTGTATTTGCCCTCTATCCACACGTTTTTGTGGAGTGGATTGAACAAAATCAATCCCTTTTTAAAAGCGGTGCCATTATTACCGACGTAACGGGTGTTAAGGGCAGTATCGTTTATAAAATTCAGGATATGCTTCGCCCCGACCTTGAGTTTATTGCGGCTCACCCTATGGCGGGACGTGAGGTTTCAGGGGTGGAAAACAGCGACGATAAAATGTTTGTGGGTGCAAACTACATTGTAACCCCCACCGAAAAAAATACTCCCGAGGCAATCAGCACCTGTATGGAGCTTGGCAGATTGTTGGGATTTTCCAACGTGACGGCAATCTCCCCTGCAGAGCATGATGAGATGATAGGCTTTTTATCTCAGCTTACCCACTGCATCGCAATAACCCTTATGACCTGTAATGATAAGGAAAATATGGAGCGTTTTACGGGCGACTCTTTCCGCGACCTTACCAGAATTGCACGCATTAACGACCTTATGTGGAGCGAGTTGTTTGTAGCAAATAAATCTGCCCTTTTAGAGCATATGAATTTGTTTATTGATAAATTTAACAGCCTTAAAACAATGATTGAAACCGAGGATGTTGAGGGAATGCGTGAGATGATGCGTCATTCCACAAAACGCCGAGCCCTATTTGATAAAAAGTAGGGGAGGGGTTTCCCCTCCCGCAAAAAAACACGCCTCCCATAACACAAGGGCAGGCGTGCTTTTTTTAATATAATGCAAAATTATTGTAATGGATAAATTATTATTTATTAAATGCTTTCGTCAAGGGCAAAGGCAAATGCGGGGATAAATTCCTTTAAAAAGACCTCGGCGGCGGGAAGCTTCAGGCTTTTTATAGCCTTTTCAGAGGCTTTTTCCGCCAGGGCAAACTCCTTGTTACCAAGGGACAATTCCTCACGGCATTTAATAAGTGCCGAGAATTTATCAGCCGCCTTAACGTATTTTTCGGTAAGCTCATCAGGGCGGTAGAGGGGCGTAAACTCATCTCTTAAATCCTCGGGGATAAGTCCTAAAAGTTTATCCTCGGCGGCCGATTCAATGCTTTTGTATGCCGATTTTATATCATCGTTATAATATTTCACAGGGGTGGGTAAATCGCCGGTTATAACCTCTGCCGTGTCGTGAAAAAGGGCGGTCAGGGCAATGCGGTCGGGATTTAAATCCTCACCAAACCTCTTTTTCCCAATAATGGCAAGGCAGTGGGCAATAAAGGCCGTCTCCAAGGAATGCTCGCTGAGAGTTTCGGGGCGAAGATTTCGCATAAGAGCCCAACGATTTATATATTTCATTCTAAAAAGCATAGAGTAGTAGTTGTTTTTCATATATTTTCTCCCTAGTTTAGATTATTCGATTTCTTTTTTCGCCATTTGTAAAGGCAACAATGTTTTTTGCAATTTCATCAATACATCTGACCCTTGATTCATATGCACCCCAAGCCATATGGGGAGTTAAAATAACGTTTTTATAGCCCTTAATCTCTTGTAAAGGACTATCCTTTGCAAGGGGCTCGGCGGTATAAACGTCGGCACCAAATCCACCAATAACACCATTTTTTATGGCTTTTGCAACATCCTTTTCGTTTGTAACGGCACCTCTGGCAACGTTTACAAGTATTGCCGATTTTTTCATAAGCCCAAGAGCTTTTTTATCAATAATCTCCTTGGTTTTTTCGGTGAGGGGCAGATGCACCGTAACAATATCCGAGTTTTTAAGCAGAGTAGGTAGGTCAACACAGTTATAGCCCTCCTCGGGGGTGCGTTTAAAGCATAAAACCTCGCAACCAAAGGCTTCTGCTACCCTTGCAACCTGCTTTCCAATATTCCCAAGACCTACCACTCCAAAGGTTTTGCCGTAAAGCTCGTTGTAAACGGGGGTAAGCTTGTTGGGTACTCCTGTAGCGGTGTACGCGCCGCTTTCAACCGACCGGCTGTATTCGGTAAGGTGGGTCATAAGGGAAAGAACCATAGACATTGTAACCTGTGCTACCGAGTGGGTGGAGTAGCCTACAACGTTGCAAACTGCTACGTCCCTCTCTCCGCAAGCCTTAACGTCTACGTTATCATAGCCCGTTGCGGTTACGCAAATAAGCTTTAAATCGGGCAGATTTTCTAAAATCTCTTTAGTTATTTTAACCTTGTTAAATATAGCCACGTCGGAGCCTTTAAGACGGTTCACAACCTCTGCAGCGGGGGTGGATTTATATACCGTAAGCTCCCCAAGACTCTCCCATTTTTCAAAGGTGACGTCCTCTCCCAGGGTGATGGCATCCAAAACTGTAATTTTCATAAATTATCACTTCGTTTTTAAAAATATTTTCATTGATTATTATATCAAAAACTGTTATAATATCAAGTAGTAATTTAAAATAGGGTAAATTTTATCTTTAAGGGAGAATGATATGCAGCCTTCACTTAATAAAAAGCCTATGGATAAAAAATATAAGGATATTTTTTTCCTGATGCTTCTTTTTGGAATATTTATAAGAATTGTTATTGGAATAGGCTACTATAACCCTCAGGATACCTTATGGTATAAGACCTGGGCGGTAGGTCTTGATGACGGTATTTTCAACGTTTATTCAAGGGCCGAAGCACTAAGCCTTGATTATCCCCCCATTTATCTTTTCTTTTTAAAGCTTACGGGAGCATTTTACGGAGTAATCGGCGAGGATTTCAGCAGTTACACCGAAATGTTTTTAATGAAAATGTGGCCCATAATAGGGGACGTTATCTGTGCGACGGCATTGTTTTGGGTATTTAAAAACAAAAGTCCAAAAACGGGACTTGTGGCATCGGCTCTTTGGATGTTTAACCCAAGCGGACTTTTCAACTCTGCCTTTTGGGGACAGACCGACGCCATAATGTGCCTTATGCTGCTTGTAAGCTTTGTGGCACTTGAGAGGGACAGACCATTACTGGCATCGGTGCTTTTTGCCCTTGCGGGAATGACAAAATATCAATGCCTGTTTTTCACTCCTTTGTTTTTAACCGAGCTTTTTGTAAAATGCGGAATTATAAAATTTATAAAGGGAATTGGTGCGGCGGCGGTTACGGTAGCGGCGGTATTCCTCCCCTTTATGATAGGCTCAAACAATCCACTTTTATTCTTTGACGTTTATCTTGGCGGTCAGGGTACATATCCCTATTGTACTTTAAGTGCCTATAATATTTACGGAATTTTTGGTCTTAACTGGGTGGAGGACTCCCTTGGGACACCATCCCTTTATTCCCTTAGCTTTGTGCTTATAGCCATACTGGTTGTGCTTTTGATTTTAGCATATATCTACGCAAAAAACAGGTCGGTATGGGTTTTGGGATTCCTTTTTATGAATACCCTTTTTATGTTTATGACCCGTATGCACGAAAGATATCAGTTTGTGGTGCTTATATTTATTCTTATGGCGGCACTCGTTCACCGTCACAGAGGATTTTTCTACTGCTTTATTGCAACTACCTTTATAACCTTTGTAAATCAGGTAATACCTATGTTTGCTTGGCGTTCGGCAGATGCAGGTAAAGCCTTTCCCCAGTATTTTTACAGTGCAGAGTCGGTTTTCAATGTCTGGTATGATGAGCTTATGGTCTTCTTTTCCATTGTAAATATACTTATATACGTTGTAAGCACTTATATAGCAATTAAATTTATGTTTAAAAAATCCAATAATTATAAAAATGAAAAAATCATAAAGGAGGAAGAGGTATGAACTTTACACAGCTTAAACGCCAAACCTTAGGGCAAACAAAGGGCAGGGGACTTTCCACCTTTGTTATTGCACTTTTAACTGCTGCGGCGTTTTTTGTACCCTTTATGCTGCAAAACGGCGGATATTTTCTTTTCTACGGTGATTTTAACGTTCAACAAATTCCCTTTTATAAGCATTGTCACCAAATGCTCCGTTCGGGTAATTTTGGCTTCGATTTTGGCACCGATTTAGGTGTAAACTTTATAGGCTCCTATTCATTTTACACCTTGGGAAGCCCCTTTTTCTGGCTAACCTTACCCTTCCCCACCAATTTTGTGCCCTATTTAATAGGCCCCCTTCTAATTTTAAAATTTGCCCTTAGTGCACTTACGGGCTACCTCTTTATAAAAAGATTTACACGCACCCCCGAAGCTGCAAGACTGGGTGGTCTGTTGTACGCATTTTCGGGATTTGCGGTGTATAATATATTCTTTAACCACTTCCACGAGGCAATAGTTTTCTTCCCCCTTTTACTCCTTTCCTTAGAGCTTTTAATAACCGAAAATCGCCGAGGCTTTTTTGCCGCAATGGTGGCAATGACGGCAATAGTTAACTATTTCTTCTTCTTTGGAATGGTAGTTTTTGTAATTATCTATTGGTTTGTAAGAGTATTTTCAGGTTGCTATAAAATTAAGTTTTCGGGATTTTTCTGGTTTGTGTTTGAGGCCGTACTGGGACTTCTTATATCGGCGGCAATACTGCTTCCCACCTGCTATGCCGTTCTTGGCAACAGTAGAATAAGCGAGTTTTTGTACGGTTGGGGCGGAATAACCTACGGCAAGGAGCAGATATATCTTAACATCTTTGAGTGCTTCTTCTTCCCACCCGATATTCCTGCAAGACCTGTCTTCTTCCCCGATGCAGACGTAAAATGGTCCTCCCTTGGGGGATGGTTGCCACTATTTTCAATGGTGGGTGTGTTTGCCTGGATGCAACAGAAAAAAGGTACGTGGCAACGCAGAATTCTTGGAATTTCAATCTTTATGGCCTTGGTGCCCGTACTTAACAGTGCCTTTTATATGTTCAACAACGCCTATTATGCCCGTTGGTACTATATGCCGATTTTAATAATGGCATTGGTAACGGCTCAGTGCCTTGAGGATACCGAAATTCACTTTAAATCCCCCTACAAATGGATAACGGGTATAACGGTAGCCGCCACCTTGGTATTCGCCTTTTTCCCACGCGAGATGGAGGGGACTAAAGTAACCAAATGGGGACTTTATGAAAATGACGAGGATTTTTATTCCTACAGATTCTGGGCAACGGCGGCAATCGCCATTATTTCCCTGATTATTTTGGGAATTTTGCTTATGCTCATTAAAAAGCATCGCCGCCAGATTATAAAAACGGCAACGGCATTGGTTTGCGTTATCAGCATAATCTATGCAGGCTTTTTCATAATCTGCGGCAGAAGCCACTCCTACGATTACGACGTTGTTATAGAGGATTTAATCGAGGCGAATATCGACCTTGACGGCGATAAAGACACCTATCGTATAGACGTTTTTGACGGTATTGATAACACCGCTATGTTCCTTGATTACGGTACTATAAACGCCTTCCATTCGGTTGTGCCTGTTTCGGTTACCGATTTTTGGGAGTACGTTGGTGAGGAGCGTGGCGTTGCAAGCCGTCCCGAAGCAAAATCTTTTGCCGCCCGTTCCCTTCTCGGCGTAAAATATCTGTTAGTCCGCGAGGGTGGGGAAAGCTTTACCGATGAATTGGGCGAGCCAAAAATTCCCGGCTTTGAATTTTACAGTCACGAAAAGGGCTACGAGGTATATATAAACAAAAATTACGTTGGTATGGGCTTTACCTATGATTACTACATAACCGAGGCTCAGGCCGAAACCGTTGAGGCGGTTGACCGCTCCAATTTAATGATGAAGGCTATTTTACTTACCGATGAACAGGTTGGTAAATACGGCGGTCTTTTAACCAACATTTCAGATTATGGAAAACAACCTCCCGAGGAGGGCTTTGTAGGTAACGTTATTGAGTCGGTTCCCACAGTAGGCGAGGATGAAATTTCAAGGGATGCCATCGCCCTTGCAGAGGAAATAACCTCTATGGGAGAAACGACAAACGAGTCGGTCGATGATATAATTTCAAATTCATCTGATATTTCAGATTCATCCGCCGTTTCAGACCAAAGTGTAGATTTAAATTCCACCTTGGAGACTGAAACCTCAATCGAGTCTTCAGAGGGTGAATGGGCAGAGGGTTATGACGATTTCGGTCAAGAGGACTATATGATTGATGCCCTTGCCCAGTTCTATTACGATGAATATGAGCTTGAGGATGATGCCAAAGCGTTAAAGAAAAATTCGGTAGAAAACTTCTACAAAACCAAAAAAGGCTTTGGTGCAAGCATTACCACCAATAAGGATAATTTGGTATTTTTCTCGGTTCCTTATGATGAGGGCTGGAGTGCTACCGTAAATGGCCAAAAGGTTAGGGTTGAAAAGGTTAACAAAGGCTTTGTGGCAGTACCCGTAAAGGCGGGAGATAACAAAATTGAGTTTAGTTATACCACTCCGGGACTTTCCCTTGGTTTAATTGTAACCGGTTTTGCCTTTTTAATTTGGTTGGTTTATACCATAGTTTCGGTAATACTAAGCAAAAAAGGTATGCTTGAGACTGCCGAATATCCCGAGGGCTATAAGCTTATTGAAAAGTTCCAAACAGACGCCGCAAGGGAGCAAATGGATACCAATGCCGATGATGAAAACAGTCTTTTTGATGTAGAAATCAGCGACGAAAGTGAACTTTACGGTTATGATGATAAAACTGCTAATTTCAATAGAGGCTTTTGGATAAATACCGATTACGAGCCCGATGATGAGCAGATTTCCTTTGACGATATAACCAATAATTACAACGAGAATCAAGATAACGAGGAATAACAAATGCCAAGATTTTTTAAAGAAGATTTTAAGGCGAATCCCTTTTTAGAGGGGGCGGATGCCGGTCACGTTGCTCGCTCTTTGCGTATGAGGGAGGGGGAGGAGCTTACCGTAAGCGATAGCAGGGGTACAGATTTCTATTGTGTTATTACAGGGGTTAGTGCCGATAGAATTTCCCTGGAAATTAAGGAAGAACGCCCAAGCGAAAGCGAGCCTGATATAAAGGTAACGCTATGCACCTGCCTTTTAAAGGGTGATAAGTTCGAATCGGTAATACGCCATTCGGTAGAACTTGGCGTAGGCGAAATTTTACCCGTTCTTTCCACCAACTGCGTATCCCGTCCCGATGGAAAGGCTTTAAAATCCAAGGGTGAACGCTGGCAAAAAATCGCAAATGAGGCGGCGGGGCAATGCGGCAGAGGTGTTTTGCCCACCGTTTTACCCACCACCGACCTCACAGAGTTTGCAAAAACCATAAAGGATTATGATTTGGTACTGTTTTTCTATGAGGTTGGGGGAGAGCCCCTTGGAGAGACCATCTGGGAGAACGATACTGCCAAAAAAATCGCCATTATAACGGGCCCTGAGGGCGGATTTACCGCTAAGGAGGCCGAAATGCTAAGTGAGGCGGGGGCTAAAACAATATCCCTTGGCAAACGCATACTCCGTGCCGAAACAGCCCCTCTTGCCGCCTTAACGGGAGTAATGCTCCTTACCGATAATTTAGAATAGAGAGAAAGTTTTTATGTTTTCAAAATTTAAAAAATCCCCCTCGGGCGGATTCGATTATATTGTAGTAGGTCTTGGTAATCCGGGACTTCAGTACGAAAAAACTCGCCATAACGTAGGCTTTCGGGCGGTAGATGCCCTCTGTGAGAGCCTTATGGTGAAGTGTGACCGCAGTAAGTTTAAAAGCCTTTATGCCGATGCTAAAATTGGTGAAAAAAGGGTGCTTATTTTAAAGCCGCAAACCTATATGAACAATTCGGGAGAAGCGGTAAGGGAAGCCATGACCTTTTACAAAATCCCCATCGAAAGGGTCGTAGTAATATCGGACGATATCACCTTGGACGTGGGCAGACTTCGTATTCGTGCAAAGGGCTCGGCGGGGGGACATAAAGGCCTTAAAGATATTATCGAGCTTGGAGGTTCCGACGCATTTCCAAGGGTTAAAATCGGTTGCGGTCAAAAGCCTCATCCCGATTACGATATTAAGGACTGGGTTCTTGCCAAGTTCCCTAAAGAGGACGAAAAAGCAATAAATGAAAGCATTTCACTAGCCGCCGAGGCGGTGGAATGTATTATAAAAAAAGATATTCCAACCGCAATGAATAGGTACAATAAGTGATGAAGTTTTTAATTAACACAATCAGTACAATGCCGTCAGTTAAGCAGGTTTTTGACACCGTAACGGGGGAGGGGGGCTCTCCTGTTGCGGTTTTCGGCATGCCCGATACCCTGCGTTCCGCCTTTACAGTAACGGCAAAAGAGGTTTTAAATAAAAAGGTTTTTGTGGTTACCGATACCGAAGCCACCGCCACAAAAATGGCGGCAGATGCCATCGCCTTAGGTGGCAGGGCGGAGGTTTTCCCCTCAAGGGATTTCAGTTTTTTAAACACCTTGGGTGCCTCAAGGGAATACGAGCATAAAAGAATTGGGGTTCTTTGGCGTTTTTTAAAGGGTCAAACTGATATAATTTTCACCGATATTGAAGCCTTTACCTCAAAAACCATTTCCAAAAAAGCACTTGAAGCCTCTGCCTTTGAGATTTCTTCAGGGGATGAGATTGATATTAAAGACCTTTCCGAAAAGCTTGTAGAGCTTGGCTATGATTTTGCCGAGCAGGTGGACGGTATAGGTCAGTTTTCGGTGCGTGGCGGAATTATTGACGTCTTTTCGGTAGGGGAAACAAAGCCGGTTAGAATTGAACTTTGGGGCGACGAGGTGGACACCATGTCCTATTTTGACCCCGCCGACCAAAGACGTGGGGATATGTGTCACACCCTCACCGTTTTGCCCGCCTTAGAATTTTTTGCAAATGATAAAACCCTTTTAGAGGTCTTGGATTCTGTTTTGCAAAACAAATCTACCAAAAGTGAAACCTTTAAGGCCGCCATTAGCAGGGATATAGATGATATCAAATCAGGCGGTGCCGTAAATACCGATAAATATATGAATTATCTGCCAAACCCCGCCGTATTTTTAAGCGATTACGCAGAAGAGTCCCTTTTGATTTTAAGCGAAAATCGCAATATTATATCCAGACTAAAATCCTTGGAGGAGTCGAGAATAGTCCTTTTACAGGACCTTTTTGATAGCGGAATTATAGATGGCGGCGAGATAAATCTCTTTGTTGGCAGAACGCAGTTTTCTAAGGTTATTTCAAATATTTCTACCATCTATGCCGATAGCTTCACAGGTAGCAGTTACCCTGTTTCCCCTAAGTCGGTTGGAACGGTCTTTGCCAAACAGCTGTCACCTTGGGGCGGTAGTATGGACGTACTGCTGGACGATATTCGCCCCGCCATAAAAAGAAAGCAGACCGTTGTAATTCTCTCGGGCAGTAATAAGGGTGCCGAAATACTCATAAATCAACTTGCCAACAACGGCATACACGCTCAACTCTCCCTCGCCGATGATATTTTAGGCGGTGCAGGTGTTTTTGTAATGCCCGCCGCCCTTTCAGCAGGTCTGGAGTTAAGTGAGGAAAACCTGCTGATAATCGCCCATAAGCCCCTGAATCTCTCGGCAAAAAAGAACAAAAAGCGTTCAAAAAGCGAAACCTTCAATTCCTTGGAGGAGTTAAAGGTTGGCGATTACGTTGTTCATTTTGCCCATGGTATAGGTCAGTTTGACGGCATCCACCGTATTGAAACAGGGGGCGTAGTTAAGGATTATATTAAAATAAAATACAAGGGCTCAGATGTTCTTTACGTACCCGTAACCAGTCTTGATTTGGTGTCACGTTATATAGGTGCTGCGGGGGAAAACGGCCCCGTCTTACACCGACTGGGCGGTCAGGAGTGGCAAAGGGCAAAGACAAGAGTCCGCGCCGCCGCTAAGGATATTGCAAAAGAGCTTATTAAACTTTACGGCGAGAGGTTAAAGGTGGAGGGCTATGCCTTTTCACCCGATAACGAGCTTCAAGCCGATTTTGAAGCCAGATTCCCCTATGAGGAAACAGAGGATCAGCTCATCGCCATAAATGAAATTAAAGCGGATATGGAACGGAGTGTTCCAATGGATAGACTCCTTTGCGGTGACGTTGGCTTTGGTAAAACCGAGGTTGCCCTTAGAGCCGCCTTTAAGTGTGTTTGTGAGGGTAAACAGTGTGCCATTTTGGTGCCCACCACCATTCTTGCCTGGCAACATTATCTAACGGCTACCGAGCGTTTTGGGGAACTCCCCGTAAGGATTGAAATGCTTTCCCGTTTTCGTACCAAAAAGCAAATTGAGGGTGCTATTGAGGGTATGGCGAGAGGTGACGTAGATCTTGTTATAGGCACCCACCGTATGATTTCCTCCGACGTTAAATTCCGTGATTTAGGACTTGTTATTATAGATGAGGAGCAACGCTTTGGTGTTGCCCAAAAGGAAAAACTTAAAAATATGTTCAAGGCGGTGGACGTTTTAACCCTTACGGCAACACCTATTCCACGCACCCTGAATATGGCTATGTCGGGCATTCGTGATATGTCGGCTATTGAGGAAGCCCCTCAGGATAGGCAACCCGTTCAAACCTACGTTATGGAGCAGAATAACGGTGTTTTATTTGAGGCAATGAACAAAGAACTTCGCCGTGGCGGTCAGGTTTATTATCTTCATAATCGTGTGGAGAGCATTGCTCATTGTGCCGCAAGAATTAAAACTGCTCTGCCCCATGCAAGGGTGGGTCTTGCCCATGGAAAAATGGGGGAGGAAGAACTCTCAAAGATTTGGAAAGCCCTTTTGGAGGGTGAGATAGATATTTTGGTTTGCACCACCATAATCGAAACGGGAGTGGACGTACCTAACTGTAACACCCTTATTATTGAGGATGCCGATAAAATGGGACTTGCACAGCTCCATCAAATCAGGGGTAGAGTTGGGCGTTCAAATCGTCGAGCATACGCCTATTTCTGCTTTAAACGCGGCAAGGCACTCAGCGAGGTAGCCACAAAGCGTCTGGAGGCAATAAGGGAGTATACCGAATTTGGCTCCGGCTTTAAAATTGCAATGCGTGATTTGGAAATCAGGGGTGCGGGCAATATTTTAGGCGGAGAGCAGCACGGCCATATGGAGGCAGTCGGTTACGATATGTATATAAAACTCCTTGGGGAAGCCATATCTGAGGAAAAGGGCGAGAAAAAGCCAATCCAAGAGGAATGCTCGGTGGATTTGGATATAAGTGCAAATATCCCCGAAAAATATATCCCCTCCCTTTCCCACAGGCTTAGTATCTACCGCCGTATTGCCGATATAAAATCGGTTGATGATAAAATGGACGTTATCGATGAGCTTTGTGACCGCTTTGGCGAACCACCAAAGGAGGTTTTGGGGCTTATGGACGTTGCCCTGCTTAAAGGGGCGGCGGGTAGAAACGGCATTTATGAAATATCGGGCGATAAAACCGAAATCAATTTTTACCTTAGAGATTTCACACCCGAAAAGGCAAGCGAGTTGATTAAAAAGTTGGGGCAAGGTACCCTTTTGGTACCTACCGAGCCGGTGCATTTTACCATTAAGCTTAAAACGGGACAAAGCACGGTTAACCTTCTCCGCGACCTCGCCGAAAGACTTTAAAGCATTTTTCGAATATACAGATAATCAATGCATAATGTATAATTTTTGCAATTGATAAATTGTAGTTTATCGGGGGGACGGAATCCCCTCGCCAACATTCGTTGGCCCTCTCCCCTTTAACAAGGGGCGCTTTGGTTACAGCAAATTTATCATTTTGTGCATACTAATAAAATTCGCTATTTATGCAGAGTTACACTCATTTTGGGTATTTGGAAAATTTGCCTCCCTTGTTAAAGGGAGGGGGACCGCTTG
>JAZSJA010000092.1:0-15773 GCA_045534095.1 Acutalibacteraceae bacterium
TAATAAAATTCGCTATTTATGCAGGGTTACACTCATTTTGGGTATTTGGAAAATTTGCCTCCCTTGTTAAAGGGAGGGGGACCGCTTGCGGTGGTGGGATTCATTTTCCCCCCAAAATTTGTGCGTTCAAATAACAATTTACCGCTATCTTTCCGGCCGCGGAACGAGACTAGGCCGTTTGTACAAAACCTATTCGGATAAAAAGAACGCCTAGCGTTCAAATAACAATTTACCGCTGTCTTTCCGGCCGCGGAACGAGATTGTGACGATGATTAAAACCTATTCGGATAAAAAGAACGCCAGGGCGTTTAAACTGATATTTTGTGTATTTAAAGGAAATGCCCAAAAATATTGTATATGATTCGAAAAATACTATGGTTATTTCGTAAAAATCGCCTTGTATATTTATTGAATTTGTAGTATAATTATGTTGTATAATAAGCTTGTTGTCATTATAAAAAAATGAAAGGGATGATTATAAAGATGAAAAAAGCTTTGAGTTTGATTCTTGCATTACTGCTTGTAGCATGCAGTTTGCCTGCAATCATTACTTCTTATGCAGAAGATTCGGGAAATCTTCTTGCAGATGCTACCCATGCAAATGGTAAGGTTACTTGGACAACAGTTACCGATCTTACCAAACGAGAGGGTAATATTGATGCTTGGGGAGGAGATCCCCAAGACAATAAAACCAACTCTGTAAATGGTGGCTATTCTTGGACTTTCGGTTTAGGAGATGGTCGTGTTGGAGGTAATACCTTCGACCAAACCGATCCAACGGCTACTCCTTGGCCTCTTTACAATTTTGAAGAGCACAAGGATGTTTATGCCTACGTTTACATAAAGGCTAGTGGCCTTGTAGGTGGAGAAAAGTATGAATTCTCATATTATTATCAAAACGATTATGATATGGTAATTGATTCTATTAAAACTCCCGGTGGCGACCTTGTAAGCTTTGCCGATGCTGCTGTTGTAAAAGGCGATAAGGCAAACTCTTATAATGTGGTTACCTCATTTACGGCACCTATAAACGGTGAATATACAATCGCACTTAAAACAAACAGATATTTGCACATTGCCGATCGCGATTGGTCAAACGTTATTCTTTCTGACCTTGTTTTAAATAAGATTGAGGGTGCAGTAAACATTCTTAAAAACGCAACCCGTGCAAATGGTGACGTTAGTTGGACTGCTAATGCAGATGCTTGGGGCACAGATCACCAAGACAATAAAACCAACTCTGTAAATGGTGGCTATTCTTGGACATTTGGTATGGGAAATACATCTATTGGACTTCCCACAAATGCTAATCCGGCTTACATTACCATTAAGGCAAAGGGACTTACCGCATCAAAACGTTATGATTTCTCCTTTATTTATCAGGGAGATTATAATATGGTTTTAGATGGCATTGTTGATAGCAACAACGATGACGTTGTGCTTGAGAATGAACCTAAGGATTCCAATATTCTCGGTGGTAACAATGCTCACCAGGTAGTAACAACGTTTGTTGCACCTACTGACGGTGACTATACCATTACCCTTATGACAAACAGAGATTTGCATATTTCGGATCGCGGTTGGTCAAACGTTATTCTTTCTGACCTTCTTCTTATTGAAAATACCAACCCCAGAAAAGTTGTTGCTGAAGTTTTAGTAAGCGGTAACGGTGGTGCTAGTGTTTCTAACGAGCTTCCCGAGGTTGGTAGCGACGTTACCTTTACTGCTGCACCTTTCCCCGATGAGCAATTCCTTGGTTGGTTCAATGGCGACACAAAAGTAAGTGACAGCCTTGTTTATACCGTTGCAATTACAGAAAAAACAACACTTACCGCTAAATTTACCTCTAACGTTCTTAACGTTTTAGCAGGCAAAAAAGCAAGTGATTGGACCGGTTACCGTTGGGCAACGGTGGCTGATTCCAGCGAATCCAAAAACGGTGGTCATGGCTACTTGGTAAACGAGACTATGTGGCAGAGTATTTACACTAAGGTAACTCTTGAGCCTAATACTGAGTATGATTTCTCCTTCAACTGGAAATCAGTAGTAAATAGCGTTTGCCCTTCATACCCTGTTAATATTAAGGTTTATGCTGCAGACGAAGTAGATATCAACGACAGATATAACAACTGGAGTGATCACGGCGAAAGCGGTCTGTTCCAGCCACAAACCGGTGTTGACTTAGAAACCGGCGAAAATTATACCACCGAAGAAATTGCTAAAACCTATGAGTGGCAAAACCTTGCTACCAAATTTACTACTACCGGTTCTACCGAGTATTACATAATTATTTATTTCAGCATTGAAGGTGGCGCTAATCATCAGGCTGTAAATCTTTCTGATTTCTTTTTGACAACTACAGAGAAAAAGGTTCCTTCAATTTCTGATAAAGACGCTTCCGAGTGGGGCTGTTATGAGTGGTCTTCCATTGAAAATACCGACGTTTCACGTTACGGCGGTAAGGGATATTTGGTAAAGAAAGCAATGTATCAACACATCTTTACCTCTTTAGATCAGCTTAAGCCAAACACTAAATATAAACTTTCGTTCGAGTGGAAGGCAGTTGCCAATGCTATGGGCCCTGTATTCCCCAATGATATTTACGTTGTTGCAAAGGACGACATTGACGTTTGGGATACTAAGAACCCAAGTGTTTGGGATACCGGACTCGGATTTATGGGTGGCGCATACGACTTAGAAAACGGCGGCATAATGAACGTAGTTGATAAAGCCGAAACTCTTGAGTGGCAAAACACAACCGTTAGCTTCACCACTAATGAGCAAACCGATTACGCCTTGGTAATCCACTTCCAAGCATCGGGTAATGGAGAACAAGAAATCTATGTTTCTGACTTCAAGTTAGAGGAAGTTGCTTCTGATGGTCCTCCCGGTGGGGACGACGTACCCGAAAGCGAAAACCTTGCTGCTAACTATACCCATTCAAACGGTCACGTTACATGGGATACCGTAGCAGATGCTTGGGGCGGTGAATTCCAAGATAATAAAGCAAGCGCTATTTACGGCGGCTTCTCTTGGAGCTTTGGTTTGGCATATTCCCACTATGATGATAATCCTGCTTACGTAACCATTAAAACCGACGATTTAGAAGCAAATCATAAGTATGAGTTCTCATACATCTATCAAGGCGACTATATTCCGGTGTTGAATGCTATTGAACCCGGTGTAGAAATTGTAAAAGAAGAGGATGTTAAACTTTTAGAGGGTGACCGTGCTCATCGCATAATCGTTCAATTTACAACCTCTCAGGCAGGCCCAGTTACCATTAAACTTAAAATGGGTAAATTCATGAACAATGAATCTTGTGCTTGGAGCCGTGTAATTTTATCCGACCTTGAGCTTTATGATATTACCAACCGTGTTTACGGTAGCGTAAAAGCTGAGCTTGGCGGTACCGCAACAGGATTTGATGCTCTTTATTGCACCAAAGGTGATGAAATCACCATTACCGCAACTCCTCGTACAGGTAATGAGTTTATTGGTTGGTTTGATGAAAACGGCCAATTAGTATCTGACCAAGCAGTATACACATTTACTGCTAATGCAGATTTCAACCTTCTTGCTAAATTCTCAGGTACCAACATTCCCAATGCCGATTGGTTAGAACAACACGGTATGGACGGTACCTTCGAAAACGGCACCATGGATGGTTGGAAGGCAGAGGATAGAGAATGGGGCGACGATACCTCTTGGGCGAGCTTCCTTCGCACTAGCGATGCCTCTTATCGTGGTGAATATTCATTATCAATGCGTTCTCGCTACAGAACCACCTTCTATCAATTCACCGATCTTTATAAAAATACAGATTATCACCTTTCCTTCTATATAATGCATCCTGATTTATATATCAAACAAACCGACCCGGATCAGGAGAAAACCGAGTATAATGAGGAAGCTCTTATCAATTGGTTTGCTATAACCGGTGGTAATGGTGCGTCCCTTTACAATGAGAAAACTTCTTACCCAATCAAGGGTGGTAGTGGTTGGTACAAAATCAATTACTACTTCAACACAGGCGACAATGACGTGGTAGAGTGGAGTTTAAATCATACCGATAAAGATGGATGTGCCATAGACGTTATTTATATGGATGACGTTAGCCTTGTAGAGTACTCAGCTGATAAGTTTGCCAATGGCACTTTTGATATGGGTGCAACTGCTTGGCGTGGCGAATTTAGCGTAAATGATGGTGTAGCCCAGGGTAATAATTTCTACCAAAACGTAAACGTAGGAATTCACACGCTCAATACTGTTACCTTTAAAGCTAAGGGTAAGGGTATAGGCGGTGCATCTGAGATTATCGCTAAGGAATTCAATTCTGAAGATTACATTTCTTCTGAGAGCTACGTTAATATTGACTCCGACGATTGGAAAGAATATTCCTATACATTCTACTCATCTGTTAACCCTGACGTAAGCTTATTCTTTAAGGCTATTGAGGGCGAGCTTTTAGTAGATGACATTACATTTACAAAGCATGATAAAAGAGATGGCGCTATTGTAGAAAAGGTTGACTTTGAAACCGACAGATTTGAACAAAAAGTAAAATCCGACGTATTTGAGATTTATAACGGTACCGAGGGTGACGCAAATGTACATAGCGGTAGCAAATCACTTAAATTCAATGCCGCAAACGCTAAAGAGGGCATTTCCTACGTTCTTCAAGAAGCTTTTGTTTCTGCACAAATCGGTGGAGAGCTTAACTACAGATTAACCTTCTACTATAAAACAACTAAGGGTAACACCTTGCTTCTCTCTCCTGAATTCTTAACAGAGGAAAACATCAAAACCGTTTATACCGCTGATAGCAATGATTGGACCAGAGTTGACTTTATATTCAGCAAGTTAGCTGCCGGTAATATTAAGATGACCGTCGGAAACGTTGTGGGTAAAACCAATGCAGATTTCTACGTTGATGATATCACCCTTTCTATTGCACCTCCTATGGTTATTGAAAGCAATTCCGAGAATAAATATTGCGAGTGGCCCTTTAACCTTGTTGAAAATCCCGGTTTTGACAAAACTATAACCTCAAATGATTGGGGCTCCTTCCCTAAAAACGTTAAGGTTATTAGTGATGGTACTGCAGCATCAGGTAATAAGCACCTCCGCATTAAAGCGGGTGCTAAGTATGTGTTCCCCGTTAAGGTTCCAACCAGTGAAAACTACTATTTCTCAATTTCTACTCGTCTCGGTAAGGATTCCGCAGGCTATGTAGGTGTTGCTATGGATGCCAAAGGTACTCAATTCTATGGCAATGAAGTTGGTGAAGTAGCTTCTAAAATCAAAGTTGATACAACAAAATGGGCCAGAGATTCCTTCCTCTTCTCCGTAGGCGAGACTGATGTTGTTTACCTTGTATTTGAGGCAACTAAGGGATATATTGACGTTGATGAAGTTCACTTCTACAAACGTCAGTATGGTAGAACTTCTGATCCTAACGATCATACCGAGTTCATTCCTTATGATTATGAAAATCCCGATCCATCAACTATCGTATTGAATGGTGGCGATCCCACCTTTGGCGGTTTACTTGATGCCGAAGATCTTGAAACCGAGCAAGACAATTCCTCAAACGATTCAAATGATTTTGATGGAACCGACGATTATGGCGATTCACCCGATACAGGCGATAGCGTTGCATTACCCGTTGCATTGATTTTTGTTGCAATGTTATCAGTAGTGGTTTTGTTTATAACCAAAGACCGATTTCAAAAAAATTCTAAAGGAGGTAAAGCCTAATGACTAAAAAGCTTTGTTTGTTATTAAGTTTAATTTTGGCATTTAGCCTTTTGGGCGCTTGTAGTTCCTCCAAAAAGAGCGACAACGTGTCTTCTGACATTGTGTCATCTGATCCTAGCGATGATGTTGTAGACGATACCCCTGATGATGAGGATGTTGCAGAGCTTCCCGAAGAAGAGGAAGAAAGCGACGAGGATTTCTACGATGACAGCTACGATGAGGAATACGAAGAAGATGATTATTATGATGATTCATATGATCAATTCGAAGACGATTATTATGATGAAGACGATTACTATGATACCAGTATTTATGTGAACAAGCTTTACGTTTACAACAGTGAGGCTCCCATCATCGATAGATACGGCGGTATGAGCGGTACTGTTTATCATGCTTTCGGTTTTATGAAGGATGATAAAACAAACCGTGTTTATACTGATAAAATGATGGATCTTGAACTGGATCGTTTGCAAAACACAGGTGTTCATTATTGCCGTACGCGTTATACCAGTTTTTGGGCTTGGAATTCTATTAACGAGGTTTACGATTGGAACGCAGCTCGTTTTGGTTACTTCTGCGACTACGCAAATGCTCTCCAAGACAGAAATATGGAAATTCTTCTTTCGGTTGGTTGGCACTTTGGTTTCGTATCACATATAACCACCCACAGCATCAATGAGGTTACTTATCTTAATGGTGAGGGTGCCGATAAGTATGGCGAATCTGTTGGATTTAACTATGACGGTTACACCGATGAACAGGCTAGAATTATAAGAGCTTCACGTCGTTTTGGTTATTTCTATGCTGAAACCTTACGTCAACTCCGTGCACGCGGTATTAACAACGTATCTCACCTTCTTTATATGACCGAGCCTTCAAACGGTTACTCTGGTGTTCCGGAAGGTTCTGAAAATGCAGAGTATCTTCTTTTCTCTCAAAACTTCAAACAGAAAATGATTGAAGAAAAGTTGGCTCATACAGTTAAACATATGGGCCCCAACGAGGTTAGCAAAACAGGTGAACAGTTATTCAAATACGTTTTGGAAAGAGACCCTGATTTGTTTGACGTTTATACAGTTCATATGTATCCCCATATGCGTGACCTAACTATGGATATGCTCCATGGCATTTACGGTCAGCAGTTGGATGGATTTGTAAAGGTTGCTAAGGAAACCGGCGTTTACGGCAGAAAAGAATTCTGGCTTGATGAGTATGACGTAAACTATGATGGTAAGGGTAATGGTCAAAGCAACAGCTGGGCAGGTCTTCAAAATTTCTATGGTAACATAATGGCTCAGCAAAGAGGTGCCGAGGTTACCGTATTCTGGCAGTTGTTCGATCAGCTTTGGACAGACCAAACCAATACCGGTGGCGAGTTCTATGAAGGTATTCATATGTGCGGCGATATTCCAACACTATTTATGAGTGCTACCCCTTATGATCAGTATTATTCAGTTGGCTTGTTTATGAAATATAATGGTTACAAAAACGGTAAGGTTTACAAAACCAGTTACTTTTCGGATGCCGAAGCCTATGAAGGTGTTTATATGGGTGCCGTTCAACTTGAGGATGGCAGTTGGACACTCTCGGTTGTTAACCTTAATATTGACGAAGCATATATCAACATAAACTTTGATGAAGCAATCAATCAAACACTCTACAGACACGTTTCAGAAACTGGTAACGTTAAAGCTAGCCCCGATGCTCGTCTTGCAGATGCTGATAAGTGCTTTAAAGATGTTAAAGATAAGTTATATGATATAATTCCTGCCGGTTCTGCTGTAATTTACACAGGCCTTAAAGGTTAATATTAAAACACCTCGGCTAACACAGTCGAGGTGTTTTTTTGCCTTTTCTTTGCTTGACAAAAAGGCAAATCGTGGTATACTTAAAAGAGTCAATTCATATAAAAAGGGGTGGTTTTATGTACGATGAGCTTACCGAAATAGATATTAAAAAAATGAAAGAGGAACTTGAATATCGAATCACTAAGGTACGCCCTGAGATTTTAGAAGAGGTTAAGCTTACTCGCAGTTACGGTGACCTTTCAGAGAACGCTGAATATCACGCCGCCAAGCGTGAACGAGGCAAAAATGAAAGCAGAATTCGTTTTTTGCGAAATATGATTAAAACTGCCATTATTATTAAAGATAATAGCTCCTATGATACTGTAGGACTCTTTGATACCGTAACCTACTATATGGAAGAGGATGAGTGTGAGGAAAGTGTGAAAATCGTCACAACCTTAAGGCGTGATCCTTTCCAAAATATAATTAGTAAGGAATCCCCTTTAGGCAGCGCTTTAATAGGCAAAAGAGTAGGGGACCGTGTTTTGGTAAAGGTTAGTGCCGATTACAGTTATTTTATAGAAATAAGAAAAATCGAAAAGGGGACGGATGACGATTCCCTTGAGATAAGAAAATTTTAAAGGGAGTTTTATATGGATTTTTTAGAAATTGCAAGGGCCAGGCAGTCTTGCAGAAATTTTGATCCCCAGCGAAACATAGAAAAAGAAAAACTTGATAAAATTATCGAGGCGGGTATTTTAGCACCCTCCGCCTGTAATGCTCAGCCTTACCATTTTACGGTTTGTCAGGGCGAAATTGCAAAAAGAGTTGCTAAGTACACCACCACAATGGGTATGAACAAATTTGTTTCAAATGCTCCTGTTTTAATAGTAATAAGCGAGGCGCCTTACAACAAAACTGCTGCATTTGGGGCAAAGGTGAAAAATCTTGATTACCGTTCAATGGATATTGGCATAACTACCGCCTATGTAACGGCCGAGGCAACGGCACAGGGGGTAGGAAGTTGCATTATCGGTTGGCTAAATGATGAAAAAATCCGAGATGTATGCGAAATAAATGCTCCTGTAAAACTGGTAATAGCATTGGGGTATCCAATGGCTGAGGATAAACTTCGTACCAAAAAGCGAAAATCGGTTGAGGAAATTGTAAAGTTTTTAAAATAAAGGAGTAATAACTGTGAGAAAAAATTTATCTTTAAGTTTAATTGTAGTTTTAGTTGCCCTTATTTTTGCAGGATGTGGCGGTACTGAAACTGTTGAAAATGGGGGTGATGATATAACAACATCATCAACCGAGGTAATCTCTTCTGAAGAAGCTTCGGCAGAGGAAACTTCTTCTGATGAAAATTCAAAAAATGACAGTTCATCAAAAAAACCTAGTAAAAAGCCATCAAGTAACGCCGATAAAACAAATGGCTCAAGCAGCAAGAGGCCGACAGGTACTTCAAGCAGACCAACAACAAGCAAAAAGCCGTCAAATACAAGTTCAGAAGACGATTACTATGAAATCACCTATACCGATGAAGAAAAAATATACTATGGACTCGACCCTGATCTTTATAAATTAGGGCTCGAAAGCAAAGGCGACTCCTCAAGAATCGCTGCACTAATGCAAAAGGCTAAAAAGGGTGGTAACTATAAAATTGCTGTGCTTGGTGGTTCAATAAGCCGAGGTGCGGGAGCGACCGATGTGCGGTCTAGCTACGGCTATTTGGTTTACGAATGGTTCTGCGTTAATTTCCCCAAAGCAACCTTTGAGTTTATAAATGCAGGATTCGGTTCTACAAATCCCGAAATGGCTTGCTATCGTATGCAGGAAGATTTGCTTAATTATAAGCCCGATTTTGTAGTGGTGGATTATACAGTAAACACCTATTTAGATGATAACGTACGTTCTACACTCCCCACTATTTTTTACAAGATTTTAAGTCAAAAAAATTCACCTGCCGTAATGTATATTCATTTCACAAACTGCGTAAGAGACAAGTATGAAAATGCAGGAATTTGTGAAAAACCGGGCGAAGGCATACCTTATGCGGTAGAAATGGCTCTAGAGGACTATAATATACCCACTATGAGTTATCATAATTATATTTGGGAGAAGCTGCATAATGGAGAACTGAAATGGCAAAATATAGGTGCGGATTACATTCATCCCAATAATAAAGGTCATATGATTGCCGCAAACCTTATAACTGCTCACTTAAAAGAGGTTTTGAATAATCTTGGTAAATATTCGGGTAAGATTACTGCACCCCCAAAACTCAAAAATTCCAATTATTTAAATCTTGGATATATTTTAAATAATGCCAACGGCGTTGCTATGAGTGGTAGCTTTGAAAAACGCTCTGGTCAGTATGCTGATGGCAAGGGCTGGGGTTATACCGCTAGCAGCAAAGCATCTGCCCTTACCATTCCTGTTCCCGAAAATAAATCCATAAAAGTGTTTATGAGTATTACTTCCGGTAGCACAGGTGATATTACCGTAACCGATTCAAATAATAAAACCTATACAATTCGTTCCAACGCCGCCTCAACACCTACCCTTGTGGATATTGGTAAAATGAGTGGTAAAATAACCTTTACTCCTAACTTCACAAATGGCGGATTTGTTATTTACGGAATAGGTGTTAATAAATAGCAAAAAACTCTTGACAAACAAATGAACTTGTTCTAGAATATAAATATGCAGAGTATTGGAGATGCAGCAGACCACGGGATAGGTGTGTCTACTGCATCTTATTTATTTTATAAGATTATCTTAAAGAAGGTTCAAAATGACTAAAACAGAACTTTATAATTGTTTGGAACGCAGCCCCGTAATAGCATCCTTTCACGATCATGATTTTGAAAAAGCTATTGAATCTCCCACAGAGATTATTTTTGATCTTAAAGCAAATCTTACCAAAGAGGCTCAACGAATTAAAAAAGCTCATGAGTGTGGCAAGGTGATTTTTGTTCATATTGATTTATCTGATGGAATAGGCAAAGATAAAACGGGTATTGAATACTTGGCATCTCTTGGGGTGGATGGAATTATAAGCACCAAGGGTCAAATGATACGTTTTGCAAGAGAAACGGGACTATTAACCGTTCAGCGATTTTTTGCTCTTGATACTAAGGGTCTGGATAGTATTTATGAAATGCTGGAAAGTGCCGCCCCCGATTTAATTGAAATTATGCCGGGAGTTATAAGTAAGGTTATTGAAAGATTTTCAGGCGGCTCAATACCTGTTATTGCAGGCGGTCTTATTGAAACCAAAGCAGAGGTAACCGCGGCGTTAAGTTGTGGTGCAACGGCTGTTTCAACAGGTGTTCCCGAGCTTTGGTATATATAAATTTCGCATATAAAAACAAACTAAACAATATAATAATAGTGCCGTGAGATTTGGAGAAACGGAAAAGGTGTGAATAACAAAAAATTTGTTGTTCTGCTTTTTTCGTTTCTTTTTTTGTTTTTTAGGAGGTCGATTTTATGAGCACACAAGAAATTATTATAAGATTATTTTTATCCGTTTTGGTGGGCGGGCTTATTGGCACCGAGCGTGGAAGGCACGGTCGAGCCGCAGGTATGCGTACCCATATTTTGGTTTGCATAGGGGCAACAATAACGGCTATGACCGGTATCTACGTTGATGATACCTTGCAAAATGGGGATGTAATGCGTCTTTCGGCTCAAGTAATATCGGGCGTTGGTTTTTTGGGTGCAGGTATGATAATTCTCAAAAATGGCAACGTGGTTAAGGGCCTTACAACGGCGGCAGGAGTTTGGGCAACGGCAACCATTGGTATTGCGCTAGGTTATGGTTTTTATATAGGGGCAGGAGTCGGCACTGCATTTTTCCTTTTATCCACCACGCTTTTCGGCCTTTTAGAGAAGAGAAAAAGGCAATTGGAAGCAATATATGTAGAAATTGAGGATATGTCAAAGCTAAATGAAACCTTAGATGAAATATCCGCCATTTTCCCAATAACACCCGATTTTGAAATAACGGCTCCCAAATCCTCTAAACAAGGGAATGTGGGCGTTATAATACATACTGACAGACGTTATGCGGTGGATATAAAAAGCATTATAGAAATAGAAAACGTGCTTTTTGCCGTAGAGGATTAGTTGAATTTCAAGAAAGGATGTTTTTAAATATGTATGATGTTGTAATAGTTGGCGGTGGAGTAATTGGCTCTATGATCGCCCGACAACTTTCTAAAAATCAAATTAAAATTTGCGTTTTAGAAAAAGAAAACGATCTCGCTATGGGTGCATCAAAGGCTAATAGCGGTATCGTTCACGGAGGCTTTGATCCGGAGCCCGACACCCTTAAAGCCAAACTCAACAGTGTTGGCGTGGAAAAACTTTTTGAGGTTGCAAATGAATTGAACGTTCCAATCAAACGCAATGGTTCTCTTGTGCTTGCTTTTGGCGAGGATGAAGAGGATGCTATTAGGGAACTTTACAACCGTGGCATAAAAAACAATATTTCCGGTATGGAGATTTTGAGTGGCGACGAAGTGAGAAAATTAGAGCCAAATTTATCAAAGGATGTCACCCTTGCCCTTAACGTACCAACTGCAGGCATTGTTTGCCCTTATGAGCTTACCATTGCTGCAATGGGCAACGCTATGGATAATGGTGTAGAGCTTTTAAGGAACTTCAAGGTGATAGGAATCGAAAATGCGGATGGTTATTTTACAGTTATTTCTGAAAAAGGCGAAACTGTAAAGGCTAAGTATCTTGTGAACTGTGCAGGCACATTTTCTGATAAAATTTCTGCTTTAATTGGCGACGATTCCTTTAAAATTATACCAAGAGCAGGGGAATATATGCTACTCGATAAGGCAGAGGGCAGCAGAGTTTCTCACACGATTTTTCAGGTGCCGTCTAAAGAGGGTAAAGGAATACTTGTTTCGCCCACAGTTGATGGTAATCTTTTAACGGGGCCTACTGCAGCGGTAGTAGATGCTCCTGAAAATACAAAAACTACATCCAACGGACTTAAAATGGTGGAGCGACTTGCTAAAAAAAGCGTTCCATCTGTTAACTTCCGTCAGGTAATAACCTCCTTTTCGGGGGTTCGTTCATCTGAGGAAAATGGTGATTTTATAATAAAATTCAGTGCTGTGGCAGAAAACTTTTTAAACGTTGCGGCTATTGATTCTCCCGGACTTACCTGTTCGGTAGCAATTGCCGATTACGTAGTAGATTTGCTTAAAAAGTCAGGACTCGATATGCCAAAAAATAAAGAATTTAAACCCCATCGACCCGATCCGCACAGTTTTAGAAAAATGACCGACGAAGAAAAAGACGCTTTTATTAAAGAAAATCCTGATTATGGCAAAATAATTTGCCGTTGCGAGGGAGTTAGTGAGGGCGAAATTAAGGCAGCGGTAAAAAATAATCCAAAGGCACTTGATGTAGATAGCGTAAAACGTCGCACTCGCTCAGGTATGGGGCGTTGTCAAGGTGGTTTTTGTCTGCCTTACGTAATGCGTATTATCAGCGAAGAAACAGGCCTTTCTATGGAGGAAATAACCAAAAAGGGTGAAGGCTCTAATCTGCTTTCGGGAAGGATTTAATTTTATGAATATTCTGGAATTTGACGTGGTAGTTGTAGGCGGCGGCCCTGCTGGTATGGCGGCGGCAATTGAGGCCTACGATAATGGAGTAAAAAGTGTTGCAATAATTGACCGTGAGGAATCTCTTGGTGGCATTCTTCGCCAATGTATTCATAATGGATTCGGTTTGCATAAATTGGGAGAAGAATTAACAGGTCCCGAATATGCCGCCTTTTATGAAACTGAGGTTGCAAAAAGAGAGATAATGGTGTATTATGAAACTATGGTAACAAACATATCATCCGATAAAGTTGTTACAGCAACCAACAAAAAGGGCATTTTAAAAATCAAGGCTAAGGCTATTGTTCTTGCTATGGGATGCAGAGAACGCAGTCGTGGTGCTCTTAACATAAGCGGAACCCGCCCTGCCGGTATTTATAGTGCAGGTACCGCTCAAAAACTTCTTAACTGCGAGGGCTTTGCAGTAGGCAAAAAAGCAGTTATCTTAGGCTCTGGTGATATAGGGCTTATTATGGCTCGCAGAATGTCCCTTGAGGGGGCAAAGGTTGAGGCCGTTTGCGAAATTATGCCATATTCGGGCGGTCTTACTCGAAATATAGTGCAATGTCTTGAGGATTTTGATATTCCCCTTTACCTTAGCACCACCGTTGCGGAAATACACGGTAAAAACAGAGTAGAAGGTGTAACCATCGCCAAGGTGGATGAAAACCGCAATATAATTGAGGATACAAAGCGTTATATTCCTTGTGATACACTACTTTTATCGGTTGGCCTTATTCCTGAAAATGAACTTACTTTAGGTCTTGGAGTTTCAATGGATAATATAACCAGCGGTGCTGTGGTAGACCAACATAGACAAACCGAAATAGATGGTGTGTTTGCTTGCGGAAACGTCCTTCAGGTTCACGATTTGGTAGATTATGTTTCAGATGAAGCCGAAATAGCAGGTAAATCTGCCGCCGAGTATGTTAAAAATAATCTTAAAAGAAACCAATCTGTTAAAACGGTTGCGGGCAATGGAGTGCGTTACGTTTTGCCACAGAGTATTGATTTGCCAAGCGATGAAGATATTTCTCTTTTTATGAGGGTTACAAAGCCTTTTGGAAAGGTGCGTTTATCTGTTAAATCGGGCGATGAGGTTTTGGCCACCGCCGTTAGGCTTAAAGTTGCCCCGGGTGAGATGGAAAAAATTACGTTAAAGGCAGAAAAACTCGGTGCTGTAAAAGGTGATATCAGCCTATCGTTGGAGGAAATATAAATGGAAAAACAACTTATTTGTATAATTTGCCCCCGAGGTTGCAGTCTAACCGCAACGGTAGGGGATGAAATAAAGGTTAGCGGTAACGCTTGTCCCAAAGGGGAAAAATATGCTATAGATGAACTTACAAATCCACTTCGTACAGTAACCTCAACCATAAGGGTGGACAATATGCCCTTTACAATGGTCAGCGTAAAAACAAAAGAGCCTATTCCAAAGGGCGAAATGTCGGCGGTTATGAAAAAAATTCGTTCAGCCACCGTTTCCGCTCCCGTCAAAATAGGGGACGTTGTTATAAAGGATATCTGCGGTACAGACGTTATTGCAACCAAAGAAATAAAACTTTAAAAGGAAGAAAATTAAAATGAACTCAACCGAAATGCTAAAAAGTATAAAACTGTTTTTGTTTGATATGGATGGAACTCTTTATTTAGGAGATCAACTGTTCCCATTTACAAAGGAACTTTTAAAAACCATAAAAGAGCAAGGGAACCGCTACCTTTTTATGACCAACAATTCATCAAAAAGTGTTGTGGACTATGTTAAAAAACTTGAAAAACTTGGTATTTCGGCAACTAAAGAGGATTTTATAACCTCATCGCAGGCAACTGCATATTATCTTAAAAAGCATCACGCAGGTGCAACCCTTTACGTTATGGGAACAAACTCCTTAAAGGATGAACTCCGCCTAGAGGGGTTCACCATAACCGAGGAACTGGATAAGGTTGACCTCATTGTTATGGGATTCGATACCGAACTTACCTTTAAAAAACTAGAGGATGTTAGCAAACTTTTGCTTACCAGAGATAATATTCCATACATTGCAACAAATCCCGATTTGGTTTGCCCCACAGAGTTTGGTAGCGTGCCTGACTGTGGTAGTGTTAGCATTATGCTAAAAAACGTAAGCGGCAGAGAGCCCACCTTTATTGGCAAGCCTTCACCTTTAATGCCCACTCTTGCTATGGATAAGTGGGGAATTGACAAAAATGAAACTGCCGTTATAGGGGACAGAATTTATACCGATATTAAAAGCGGAATAAACGCGGGGGCGCATAGCATTTTGGTGCTTAGCGGCGAAACCACCGAGGAGATTTTAAATGCATCAGAGGATAAACCTGAGCTTGTAATCCCCGATTGCAGTTACATAACAAAGGCGTTAAAGGAATAAAAATGTAATTATGAACTAACGGCGGGGCAAAAAGCCCCGCCGTTTTGCCTTGGAAATTGATAAATTGTAGTTTGAACGTAGGAATGGTGGGTGTAATTTGTAGGGTATGGCGTTTACGACATACCGGAAAAGGTTAGAAATAAACGGGGCGTCGAAAATCGCCGCCCCCTACAATTTTCACCCAACATTCGCACGATAAATAA
>JAZSJA010000022.1:0-12602 GCA_045534095.1 Acutalibacteraceae bacterium
ACCCAAAATGAGTGTAACCCTGCATAAATAGCGAATTTTATTAGTATGCACAAAATGATAAATTTGCTGTAACCAAAGCGCCCCTTGTTAAAGGGGAGAGGGCCAACGAATGTTGGCGAGGGGATTCCGTCCCCCCGATAAACTACAATTTATCATATGGTTGTTGACTGCTCTATACTATTCTCCAAATGGTAAATCCAATTATTGCCAAAAAAACGACTAGTAAAAGCAGTTTTTTACGTCTTCTTTTTGCCGCCCTTTTTCTGGCACTTGTATGGCTAGTAAGTCCCATTGGGGAAAAAATTAAAGAGCCTATCATTTTTCTTGCTTCCCTATTAAGTCGTTCGGGTGGTAGGTTAATAAATTCGGGCTTTACAAAAAGTAGTGCTTTTTCAAAATATCTGTTTTCGGTTTCATTTATTTCAATAATCGATCTATTTATACCTCTTAACATACCGTCACCTCATAACATTTTATAGATTAAGTTTTGACGGTGAAAAAACTTTTATACAGTTTGTAATGTTAATTTTTGTTGATAACTGTTGATAACTATGTTGATAACTCCAATAACCCTTTAACAATCACAAAGATTTCACCCACTTTAGTCTGCTAATACACTAAAGTTTGTTACGATTTGTAGAAAACTTTTTCTTGCTTTTTTTAGGGTTGTTTGCTATAAAAACATTTGTCCGCAAATGGCGTACACAACAACCTTTGCTTTTTATAAATAATGGTTAATTTTAGATAAAATAAAAAAAGATTAAGCCCATCAATAGCGTTGTTTACGCATTGATGGGCTTTCGCTTTAATTAGGGGTTATTTGTCCGTTTACGGGGGTTATTCCCCAGGCTGATTGTACTGCTAAATCGGGCTCTGCTTGAATTGCGGTAGCTATTATTTGAAGATTAAAGCTACACCCTTCAGGAACTGAAACTACCTTAGCGGTTTTGATAAGATTGTTTGTAGCCTCATTGGGTGCTACGGCGTCAGAATAATACCAAAATCCATCTGTACCTTTTTTCCATTTGCCGTTGGCCCACTCTACAATATAATCGGTACCCTCAACGGGGGCTATAGCGTATATCTTGCCATCTAAAACATAAGTTGCTACAATGGTAGCTCTGATATAGGCGTTAATATCACCTGTATTACGCACCTTAACCTCACTTTTAACTCCATTTTCGAATTTTTCCTCAACCGAACACGTAACCTTAGCAGGGGTAAAGGTGTTTTGCAAGGGATCGGTTATTGAGGAGAGATAAGCCCAAGTGCCAGCTACTCCGCTAAGCAATAAACAAAGACACAAAGCGACAATAGTTACCCTTTTTTTATTAAATTTTTTCTTCACTATTATCGCCTCTTTCTTTTTTAGAATTTATTATTTTTTACGGCATTGCCATCAAGCCATTTACCCTGTTCACGGCTATTATTATAAATAACTTCGTTTCCGTTTTCTTGATACTGTAAATTCACTTCTCGCTGGGCGGTAGCGTTTTCGTATCTCCAAGACCAATCAGTAATTTCGGTTATTGTATAGTCGCCAACAGGCAATTTTGTGATGGTAACGGAATCGTTACCAATTACTGTTACAGTTAAATCAATCGCTTCTGTATCGGTACCCTTTTTACCCTTAACGTTAAAAATGAATGCTTGATTAGAATCAATATTCAGGGTAGATTTAGTTGTTATTGTAAGATCGGTTTCAAGTGCTTCAAATTTAGCGTAATAGGTAACAGTTCTCCAAATATCGGATGTTTTTTGAGGGATAATTTGATTTGTGGTCTCATTCACCCAGCTTGGATTTACCAAATTGGTGCAATCGGCATTTGTATACCAACCCTTGAAAACAAAGCCTTTGCTTACTATGGGAGTTGAGCCGTTGGGAACGCCGCTTATTGCCGTTAGGTTTTCGGAATACTGACTCAACACGCCGCAACCCTCAAGTCCTACAATCTGATATTTTATTGCAACGGTTTTTTCTTGATAAAGGAACTCAATAACGTTGATATCCTCATTAGCTGAAATGGTGTGGGTTTTAACGTTGTCACTTACAAGCTCATAACCCTTTGAATCCAGATTTTTAGCATATTCAACCACCTGCTCGCCAAACACACCTGAACCTGTTTTTTCAGGATAAAGGTCATCCCCTGTTTTACTATCAAGATATTTTACAATGTAGTTGTAGGTTTCGCGATCATAATAAAATTCAATAAGTGCGCCCTCGGCGGTAAGCTTTGTAGTTATTGTGGTTTCTAAGTTTGGTGTAACAACGCCATTGATAACGGTCTTGTTTCCGTTATATTTAAATCCTGTTAAGTTCAAGGCGTTTACTGAGTAACTCTCACCAATAACGCCTACCATTTCCTCCGATCGATACTCGCGGTAGGTATCACCCATCATATTTTGAATATAATGAACAACTCGATAATAAGCGTGTTCTTCATCAGAATTATAATAGAAGGTTATAACGTTGGCATCAAAAATGCCGTCCTCATCTGCATCGGTATCGTCAGCCGAAAGAACAAGGCGCTTTTGGTAGGTATCGGGCATCATCTTATCAAAACGTCTAAAGGTTTCTGTTACAACCGAAAGACTGTTATTCAAAACAACCTTATCCTCGCAAAGCTTTTCGCCTGTTGCTGAATTAACATATTGCACCTTGTAGGGCATTGATTCTACGTAAACGTAATAGAAGGTGAATTCGTGGGTGCCATCAACACTCATTGTGATGGTATGGCTATTTGTAAGAGGATAATATCCCGTTTGATATTCGGTGTACAACAAATCGCCCGCCTTAGCATCAAAGGTTTTGTTGTGACCTGCAATAGCACTACCAACGGTAGGTGCGGCAATATCAATATCGGTATTAAATAGTTTATAGTTGATTTTGTAATCTACCGAAACGTGGGAGCTCCACTTAGCGTAGATATCCATATCCTCCAAAACGGGAATGCCGTTAAAGGCAAAGGCTTTTTCAACCTTTTCGCCATTAACCTCATCCATATAAAACCAACCTTGGAAAACGTAATTTCCGTTGGAAACATCACCTGCAGGGGCAGATGCAAAGGCTTTATGGTCTACAATTTGGTCGCTGCCTATTTGCTCTGTTAAGGTGGCATCCTTAAACACACGAACCTTATGGGTAATGGGAGCCCATTTGGCATACAGCATTAAATCACCAACGGGACTGGTTAAGGTATCCCAATTTACCTCGGTTCCATCAAAGCAACCGGGAGAAATATACCAACCCGCAAAGGTGTAAGCATTAGGCTCGAGATTTTCGGGGTATGGGGGCACAAAATAATATTCCTTTAAAGGGGCACCGTACATTACTCCGTAAACCGCTTTGTCATCTAATACTGTACCGTTATTATTAAATTCAAGATAATGGTCTGTAATACGATCGTAATAGAAATCAACGGTAAGTGCGTTGCCGCTTGTTGTAATTTGATTGTTACTTCCAAAGGCAGGATTAGATGCATATTGCTTAAATCCGGAAATATCAAAAAAGTCCTCTGCCTTTGTAATGTAGTTGTATATTGCTTTTATAGTATTGTCTAACTGATACTGTTTGTTGTTATAGGTTTTATCCGACTCATCTCCGGGTAGAGATTGCAGATAATAGTTCATTGTATAGGTTTTATAGTTAGCCGTATTAAGTGTAAGTGTAAAATCATCGGGTGGCATATTATCAATATATACCAAAACGGCATTGTAGAATGAGGAATCTGAAGGTTGCCAACGTTGACCGCTGTTATAAACCTTACCGTTATCATCGGTTATAGGCCAAATATTTTTTATAGACTGGCCATATTTTACATAAACTGTTTTTACGGTATTGGTTTTGGAATCGGATTCACAATTTGATGTATGGGAATGTTTTTCGGCAATTGGACAAACTACTCTATAACAAGCTTCGTCGTGAATATGCTCCTCTTTGCCGCAAGAATAATCATAACAATCGTCACTATGGGTGTGAATAATATCGCGGTAACAACTATTGGTATGACTATGCTCTTCCACTCCGCAATCGCAGTCGCTTCCATGGGTGTGGGGATCCTTTCCACAAGAGGGATCCACTATATCTTTATCCGAAACACCTTTGCCGGTGTAGCGGTACCAACGACCACCAATGTAAATATAATATCTACTACTGCTACGGTAAATGTAGCCCTCGGCAGGTTTACTTGGAGCACCAAAAAGATAGTTTTGGAGATCACCGACGTTGTTCCAACAATTTACTGTGTGAGTATGTTCAACTTTATTGCAGTTGCAACCTACCGAGCCGTGAATATGCTCATCCTTACCGCAAATAATACAAGCGTTTGTATGTGCTTTATGCTCCTCATAACCACAACTGATTACAAGTGTGCATTCGCTAGAGTGTATATGCTCTGCACCGCAGATGCTTTCATAACAAGAATCTGCGTGGATGTGATTTTCGGGGATGGTACACTTACCCGGAGCTTTGATGTTTATTTTATAATAATTTCGTGTGTAATATACGTTAACTACCGTTGAGCCATCACCCTCAACAAGTACGTCTTTGTCAGTTTTACTATCATTAAATGTAAAATACGCTTCGTCATCAATGCCATCTACTCTTGAAATATAATCCTTACCGCTTACGTAAGAACCTGACATTGCTGTAAGATTATCTAAGTAGCCCCAATAGCTATAACCCGGATCGTCAGCATTTTCGCACCAGAAAACCATTGTATAGGTGGTTTGCTGAGTTATCCATCGGGCCTTATAGCGAAGGTTTGCAGGGGGCACCTCGATGGTTGTTCCAACACCCAAAGCGTACTTTGACTGTTGCTCAATTGTAGGAGTTTCTCCGCCATAGGATACAAGCTCCCAACCATCAAAAACATATCCGTGACGTATGGGGGTGTTTGCACCAACCGTCATACCGTAACGGGTGTATACAGGCTCGGTTCCGTAACCGCCTGCCATATCGAAATCAACTAAATGATAATTTCTATCATAACGAATTTCTATAACCGTACTTCCATCGGCTGCAACAGTAAGCTTTTCATAAGCCAAGGCTTTAAAGCCGGGAAGCTCCTCTTCCGTAAGTGCAAGTCCGTCACCTACAACCGAACCCGTAAGGGCTTTACCCTTTGTTATAAGGTCGTAATGTACAGAATATTCGTCATCATGCAAATTTTGAAGGTGATGATGTACCGAATACTCTACTAAAGCGGGTTCGTAAATAACGTTTATTGTAATATTTTGTTTAATGTTTGTTAAATCGAATTCAACAACAGAAGCATCAACATAATCATCCCCCACGCGGCGGAAGGGTGCATAACCTACTACCTCGGGGCTTTTTATGGTTGCTTTAAAATCACTGCCTGCAGCAACCGATGCACCATAAGGCTCAAAGGCAATGGCATTGTTATCAAAAAGATAGTTAATAACAATAGTGTGGGTGGTGTGATCGGTTTCGCCGGCAAGATTTTGATTAAGTGAAGCATTTGTGATAATAGGTGTGTTACCATTTGAGTACTCAGGTACTTTAAGTGAAAGTATAACCTTAACAGGCTCGGTGAACACGTCTGTGTTTTCTATTTTTACACGGCATCGAATATACGTGGTGCCATCTTCTTCTAACATACTACCTACAAGGGCGTGAGTGATCCAGATATATCTTGAATATCCATCAGATATATTTATCCATCTATCATCCGACAAGGAGTCCTTTATTTGCCATTGATAAGAGGAAATTTTGCTTTTTGACTCGGCTTCGAAGCGAAGCTTTGCATCCTGATCTAAAACCACCTCAGAAACTATTTCATCATTTGATTCAATGTGCGCCGTCAGGTCGGTAGCATCTGCAGAAAGGACGGGCACCGTTATATTAAAAATGGAACCCAAAAGTATTGCCACAACTAAAAGCCAGGCTATTCTTTTAATGTTTTTCTTTTTAGAAATTATATCTTGCATACGATGCCCCTCCTTTCCTTAAATTTTGTTAGAATTTAATTAAAAATTAAAATGATCCGGGAATGCTTTGGTCATAGCCTCAAAGCAACTTGAAAGTTCAAAGGTTTGTGAACCAAATGCCTGAACATTTATTTTAAGTTCGCCTAAATACTCCATATCGGTTTTGTTCCATTCGCTGGGGAAAAGAACCTTATCAAAAATCATAACCGACTCCCCTACTTCAAGAGGCTTTAACATAAGGAAATAAAATTCATAAATTCCTTCTGCTGCATTGGGAACCTGAATCATAGCGTAGTTATCATTATAACAAACGTCATCCATACCATTCCATCTTCCAAAGTGAACGGTTTCGTCTAAAAGTCCACCCGAAAGAAGAACTTCAATATCTATATCCTCATAACCCTCATAACCCATAATCTGTGTGAGATCACCTGAGCCATCTGTTAAGGTGACCTTAACTGCGGCCCATTCGGGAACGTCACCAATATTGGTAATGGTTGGGTCCTTAAAAATAGATTGATTGGGATAAATTTTATTGTAGCTGTTAAGTGTTTCTTCTACACCACCAAAAATACGTGGTGCAGCGGAATCCTCAACAAAATTTCCTATTTCGTCTTGTTTTACTGCGGCTTCGCTTAAAGCGATTTCAACGTCACCTGCAGTAAAGGTGTTTGTAGTTTGCTTTCTATCGGTAAAATAAGCAAAGGTTACGTAGCCAAACATAAGCACGAACACAACGAGGAGCACAAAACTTGTATAAAGATTAAATTTTATTATTTTTTGTTCTTTGGTTAATTCTTTTTTCATTTTTTACTCCTCCTTCTTTGAATTTAGTTCTCGCCAAGCATCCTGGACGCTAACCATTCCGTCGCACTGAATGGCGTATGCTGTGAATTTTAAGGTTGGATTTTCCAAAAGTGCATTTAAATCTTCTTCTGTTAAAATATCGCTTACAAAAATTCTATTATTTTTTATAACCGCGAATTTTTTGTTGACGGCAGATTTTTTTACCTTTTGATAATAAACTCCATCGTTTTGTGAAAGACTTGTCCAGCCTTCCGCAATTTCAAACTCGCAAAAATTATTGAAATTTGACGATTTTTGTATCTTAACAAAAACCCAACAATCTTCACTATTGGCCTCAACCGTTATGGTTGGATCTTTCATAATGGTAATTCCGGGGGCCATTTTATATTCGCGACCCGTAGTTTCCCTTAATTTTATGCTTACATTACCTACAGTAAAGGTGTTTTTTACCGTGTTGGATGAGGAAATGAGATAGGCTAAAGTAACGCCAACGGTAACGATTAACAAAACCGAAATCGCCGACATTAACCAAATATAGCTTTTTTTCATTTTCTCACCCTCTTTACAAAAGATTTTTTAAATTAAAAGTTAAAGGATATTACGAAACAGGTGTAGGCCCATCACCGGGAACGGGTGCATAAGGATCTTCATCGGGATCATAGGGGTTAACAGGGTTAACAATACCACCCTCATATGGGAAGGTTTCTTTGAGAGCTTCCCAAGCGGAATATACACTATCGATACCTGTGGTTTGAATAGCAAAAGCAGTGAAGTTTACTTTAGCAGCGGCGTAAAGAGATACTTCTGCATCGGCTGCAATTGTGAAGTTCTCGCAAAGGACAAAATCGCCTGCTTTTTTAGGACCATCGGTACCATCCTTTTTCTCCTGTTTGGTTTCGGGATTAACAGGAGTAGGAATGATTTGGCCTGTTGTTGTGTCACGCTTTCCGTATACCCAAACAATTTCGATACCGTCACCGCTTCTAACGTACTCTACCCAACCATTTGCTTCCATTTGAGCACGCATGCTAAGAGGTGTTTCAGCAGTAGCATCTGCTTGGTTACCGGCTTCGATTCTACGAATCTGGTTACTACTCTTAACAAAAAGATACATTTCGTCCTCTTTTAACTTAGAAGTTACGCGAATGGTAGGATCCTTCTTGTAGGTCTTTTTAGGTACAAGGTGGTAACTGTTGGTATCAACCTCTTGATAAGGATCAATTGCTTCACCATCAGCGTTAACCTTTGTTTCAAACATAGTAATGCTAACGTCACCTACGGTGAACACGTTTGAAACGGCTGATGATGCGGTTAGGTATGCAACAGTTACAAAAACGGTTACAACCACGAGTGTGAGTGCAGCAAAGGTAAGCAGTGCTGCGGTTAGAATTTTCTTTTTCATTTAAATTCCTCCAAAAATTTTTATGTAAACTGCCATAAGACATTTTGCACCTAATTAAATGCTTAAATTTTAACTTAACTCATTTGATTCATTTTGCTGATTATCATCTTCATTTTTGCTTTTTTCCGGATGTGAGAAAAGTAAATCAATTATTAAGGAAAGTAAAAATACTCCTACGCATCCTCCCACAACCACAATAAGTCCTATGGGTCTTTTTACAAAATCAAAAAGATAACCCAAATAGGGAACAGAAAAAACTGTTTTACCAATAACGGCTGACTGTGGCAAAATTCCATCAGGATCGGGGTTTGCGTCCCCCTTTGTGCGGAACGAAAGGGTGCCGTCGCTTTCCTTTATAACATCCTTTATTCGATGGGTTACAATGGTACCGCTTTGCATTTTGTAGGTGATGCAATCACCCACCCTTAACTCACTCGGTTCAACGTCGGTAACATAAACCACCGAACCTACGTGATAAGTTGGCTCCATTGAGCCCGAAAGCACTGTATAAGGGGTAAATCCGACAAGCCTTGTGCCAAGCAGTAAAATAGCCAATGCAACAACCACAAAAACCGATAGAAAGCTTAATATTTTAGATATTATTTTGAATGTTTTTGCCGTTTCTTCCACCCCCAAAATGATAATAAGACCATATTAACCCTATTATCAAATATTTATTCAATTTATTATACTACTTACCACTGAGTTTTTCAATATTTAAGAAGGATTTTTTTGCAAAAAATCGCAAAAAAACGAATTTTTATAAATGTTCACTACATTTTCTTCGATAATTTATTGAAAATGCTATTTTATGTTAAAAAATTTTATTTTTAACATAAAAAAATACGAAAGAAACTCGGCGAAAAAAGTTTCTTTCGTATTAAACAACATATTTTACATCTTATCGGCAGTTTTATTCATTTGAAGCTGTGCTAAAACAAGATTATAATAAATACCTTTATTTTTAAGCAGCTCGTTATGACTGCCTACCTCGGCGATTTTATGGTCGTCAATTACGGCTATTCTGTCCGCCTGACGCAGGGTGGAAAGTCTGTGAGCTATAGCGAAGGTGGTGCGGTTTTTCCTGATACGCTCCAAAGCCTGTTGAACCTGATATTCGCTTTCGGTATCAAGTGCAGAAGTGGCTTCATCCAAAATGAGGATTTTAGGGTTGTTTAAAACCGCTCTGGCAATAGCAATTCTCTGCTTTTCACCACCTGAGAGGTTATGTCCGTTTTCACCAACGTAGGTGTTATATCCGTCGGGAAGCTTGCAAATAAAATCGTGTGCGTTTGCCACCTTTGCCGCAGAGATTATCTCACTCATTGTTGCATCGGGCTTGGCAAAACGAATATTATCTACAACCGAGCCTGCAAACAAAAAGGTTTCTTGCAAAACTACACCTATTTGACTGTGGAAGCTTTCAACGTTCAACTCTCTTATATCCTTACCATCTATATAAACGGTACCCTCATCCACGTCATATAGACGCATAACAAGATTTATAAAGGTTGATTTTCCTGCACCGGAGGGGCCAACAAGTCCTATCATTTCCCCAGCCTTTACCTCCAGATTAACGCCATCTAAAACAGGTTGGTGGGTATGGTAACCAAAAACTACGTTCTCAAATTTCACATCGCCAACAACCTTGGTTGGAACTGCGTCTTCATTGGGTTTTATGCTAGGTTCTTCACCTAATACATCATAAATCCTCTCAAGGCTAGTGGTCATACTAACAATTTCCCTTGGTAGATAGGTCATAGAATGCAAGGGGCCTAAGAGCATACCTGTGTAAGCCACAAACTGCATAAGCTCACCGGGAGTCATATCTCCTTTTAAAACGTCCAAGCCGCCTACGTAAATAATCACATAGGTACTAAAGGTGAAAAGAAGTGTGATTATAGGATAAAAAATCGCAAAAAACTTTTCGTTTTTATAGTTTATTTTAGCGTGTTGCTCATTAGCCTTGCAAAATTCATCTATTTCAGTTTTTTCTCTTCCGTAGGTTTTTACAATTCTAATACCCGAAAGTACGTCTTGAAGCTTGTTTTGTATGCTATCCATTTTACGCCAAAGGCTATGGAAAATTCTATGAATTTTAGGCCAGAAGGTTTTGGTAAAAATCAAAACAAGGGGCATAAATAAAAAGGTGAGAATAGCCAGTTTCCAGTTCATTATAAGCATTATGGTAACTACGCCCACTATGTAAAACACCTGGTTAAAAACCGAACAAAAACTACGGTTGAAGAAATCGCGAACCCTGTTTGTATCACCCATAACACGCTCTACAATTTCACCTGTACTACGCGTGTTAAGGTTTGAAAGGGATAATTTTTGCAGATGATTACTAAGCTTTTGCCTTAGTTGATGAACAACCTTTACGCCCAATTTTCCGCAGAAGAAGGACTTGACGTAAAAAATTACAAGGCCAAATAAAATAACGCCTAGATACATAGAGAAAAATGATAAAACATCAAGCGTTGTTCCGTCACCCGTTGCAAGGTGTTCATCCACAAAAAATCTAAGGATATATTCCTTTGAAATACCTATAAAAGAATCTAAAAGCATAAGTGCGATTACAACAAAAAGAATTAGTCTGTTTTGCTTGCAGATATCAAAAAAACGCTTCAAATTGCCGCTATTTTTATCGCATTTAGGACAGGTGTTGGTTCCGGGAAGTACCCAACCGCATTTGCGACAACGCTTGTCCCTCTCATTATTGACTACTCTTTTTTCGGTATTACCCTGCAGCAGTAAATTTATACCTCTTGCGATGCTTGCAATGCCTGAATTATAACGCATACTGCATCTGGCAATAAGTATCTCCTCACCATTTATTAAACCGGTAAGCATACTGCCGTTTGTTTGCACTCGACTGAAAACTTTTTCTGTTTTTTCAAAGGGATAATACTCTAAATTATCACCCTCAAATACAAAAACTCCACTTTTTGTTGCACCAACGTAAGCATCGTCGGTAAGCCTTCCGTTTTTGGTGATGTCAACGGGTATACAATAAAAGGGGGCATCATCTGTAACTGATTTAAGCTTACTTAGTTTTTGTTTATTCAGTTTTTGATTAAGCTCCACAATACCTCTCTCCCTTTTTTATAAACTGCGAATTTATAAATATATATTATAAAAACAAATCTAATTTTTTAATTTCTTTGGCGGTGAGTTTTGTAACGTCTTCAATTTCAAAACGGTTTCCGTCAGTATCTTTAATAATGGCACTATCGCCTTTTTTAATAACGGCGCCCGATGAGCCTTGAGGAGTAGCAAAAAAGCACTTGCCTTTATCTGTCATAACGGTCCAATAGGCATGACCATACTCCGCTTTTATAGAGATGATTTTTGTTATTTTAGGCATAAAATAACGGATTTCGAGTTGCTTTGCAATCAAATCAAAGGTTGGCTTATCAAACAGATTCAAATCCTCAATAATACCTATTTCTTCCTGCTTACCATCGATTTTACGCACCGAAATAAACTCCCAAAGAGCGGAGAAGGGAAAGGTTCTTATAAGATTTATATGACCGTAGTCCTCATCCCCCACCTTGATGGCCGCAAAACCACCTGCAGTTTCATAAAACTTGCAGTTTTCAGGGGTTAATGGTTTAATTGCAAGTTGATTTTCAACCTTTTCGTTTTCAAGTTCTAAAATATCTTTTTCCATTTTATTCACCAATTCCTCTCATAGCCAAAGCCTTGGTTTGGATTTGGAAGAGTTTAAAATAGGTACCCTTTTGTTTTATAAGTTCAGCGTGGGTGCCCTGCTCAACAATTTTTCCATCCTCTAAAACTATAAGCGAATCAGCATCACGCAAAGTAGATAGTCTGTGGGCGATGGAAAGTGTTGTTCTGTTTTTTATAAGCTCGCTAAGTGCGGCTTGAATTTTGCGTTCTGTTTCGGTATCAACAGCGGCGGTAGCTTCATCCAAAATAAGGATTTTAGGATTAGCCAAAATAGCACGAGCTATGGAAAGTCTTTGACGTTCACCGCCCGAAAGGCTGCTGCCGCCCGTACCTACAAGAGTATCATACCCCTCAGGTAGATTACAAATAAAATCATGTGCTCCTGCCGCAATGGCTGCTTGAATAACTGTTCTTTTATCGGCTTTGGGATTTGCATATGCAATATTATCAAAAACACTTGCCTTGAAAATATAGGTTTCCTGGCTTACCATCGCTATATGTTTTCTTAAATCCTCAAAAGCCATATCTCGAATATTTATTCCGTCAATATAAATTTTACCTGATTTAGCGTCGTAAAGCCCAGTTATGATATTAGCAAGGGTTGATTTGCCCGCACCTGATTTACCAACTATGCCAAGCCTTTTACCCGCCTCAACCTTCAGGGTAATGTTTTTAAGCCCGTCACGATTTTTATCATAACCAAAGGTAACGTCCTCTAAAACTTTTTCGCCTTTTAGTTCTTTTATTCTTG
>JAZSJA010000100.1:0-20641 GCA_045534095.1 Acutalibacteraceae bacterium
AGAGTTCGAATTCATACGCAAAATTGCGAAAAATATCTTTTTTGTAGCCCATAGCCAAAATTAAGGAATCATACCTTTGGTGTGGTTCCTTTTTTATGATGATATGAGATACGAACGCAGTTCGCAAAAAAGGATGGCAAATTTGTGCCATCCTTTTACTTAAAACTCATTATATTTAATAACCTCATCCATCGAGCGGAACTTAAAATGCATATCAATAGGTTGGGAATCCTCTGCAGGATAACCCATCACAAGTAACGCTACGGGCTCCACGTTCTCGGGAATGTTAAAGGCTTCAACCATTGCAGAGGGGTTAAAATGCATAACCCAGCAAGTTCCAACACCCTCGTTTTGAGCAGCAAGCATCATATACGTGGTGACAATTACTGCATCTACAGGGGAGGAAAGAGCGCCGTCGTATACCCTCTTCCAGCTCTCGTCCTTGTTGTGGCAAATCAGCATTGCGGTGGGTGCGTTAAAGTGACATTTTGTGCAACCTTTAAGCCTTGAAATAGCATCATCAGTATTTAGGACTAGAATTCTTTGAGGCTGAAAATTGCATCCTGTGGGAGCCTTGTGCCCTGCCTCAAGAATTTTCTCTATTACCTCTTGGGGTAAGTGTTGGGGTTTAAAGCTTCTTACCGAATATCTCTCATTTATTACTTTTTCAAAATCCATAAAAATCTCCCTTAATTTAATTTCTTTGTATTATATCACATTCTGCAAAATAGGTCAAATTTAAAAACTCAAAATGCCGTTCGAAGGGAAAATACATTATGACGGTATTCTTTCCGGCCGCGGAACGTGTTTATGACAATGATAAATACTTATTCGGAATAAATTGCCTTAAAACTACTGTTGATATGGCCGCGGAACGTGTTTGTGGCGATGATAAATACTTATTCGGAATAAAATTGCCTTAAAACTACTGTTGATGTGGCCGCGGAACGTGTTTATGACAATGATAAATACTTATTCGGAATAAAAATGCTTGACAAAATTCTACTTTATGGTACAATAGATGTGTTAAAAGTTAATACTCCTTATCAAGAGAGGCGGAGGGACAGGCCCTACGATGCCCGGCAACCTGTGTTAAGCAAGGTGCTAAATCCTGCGGTAATTACCGAAAGATGAGGCTAAATAATCCCCTGCCCTCATCACGGGCGGGGGATTTTTGAGGTAAGAAGTAAGAAGTATTATCTTTAATTCATAAAATCCATTATAAAAGGAGAAAGAAAAATGGCAAAATGGCTTTTTACATCCGAATCGGTGACCGAGGGTCATCCCGATAAAATAAGCGACAATATTTCTGATGCGGTTCTTGACGCAATGCTTGAGCAAGACCCCGAGTCCCGCGTAGCTTGCGAGACCTTCTGTACCACCGGCGTTGTTACCGTTATGGGCGAAATCACTACTAAAGCAAACGTAGATATTCCAAAAATCGTTCGCGACGTTGTTTGCGATATTGGTTATGATAGTGCCGAAAAGGGATTTGACGGCAACACTTGTGCAGTTATGATTGCTCTTGATAAACAATCCCCCGATATTGCCCTTGGTGTTGATAAATCCTTAGAGCAAAAATCAGGTGAGAATGATGAATATAATCTTCACGGTGCAGGCGACCAGGGTATGATGTTCGGCTTTGCTTGTGATGAAACCCCCGAGCTTATGCCACTTCCCATTGCACTTGCACACCGCCTTGCAAAAAGACTTACCGCAGTTCGTAAATCGGGCGAGCTTGATTATCTTCGTGCCGACGGCAAAACTCAGGTTACAGTTGAATATGAGGACGGCAAACCCATACATATTGATACAGTTGTTGTTTCCTCTCAGCATTCTGCCGACGTTACCATCGAGGCTCTCCGCGAGGATATTTTAAATAAGGTTATCAAAGCCGAGCTTAAAGACGAGCTTTTTGATGATACTACAAAAATCTTTATTAACCCCACAGGTCGTTTCGTTGTAGGCGGTCCTCAGGGTGATACCGGTCTTACCGGAAGAAAAATTATTGTAGATACCTATGGCGGCTACGCTAAACATGGCGGCGGTGCTTTCTCGGGTAAGGACCCCACAAAGGTTGACCGTTCTGCCGCTTACGCAGCACGTTACGTTGCTAAAAACATTGTTGCCGCAGGCATTGCAAAACGTGCCGAGGTTCAGCTTGCATACGCTATTGGTGTTGCAAAGCCTGTTTCTGTCATGGTTGACACCGCAGGTACAGGTATTGTAGATGATGAGCAGATTGCAAATGCAGTAAACAAGGTATTTGACCTCCGCCCCCTTGCAATTATTAAGGGACTTGACCTCCGCAGACCCATCTATCGTCAAACTGCCGCTTACGGTCACGTTGGCAGAACCGACTTGGATTTACCATGGGAAAAAACCGACAAGGTAGACGAGCTTAAAAAGGCTATTCAGTAAAAGATATAAAACTGTTCCTTGCATTGATAAATCAAAACACCAAAAGCCCGAGATTCGCATTCAACGTGAATCTCGGGCTTTTAAACCATTTTTTAAAAAAATCAACATATACATTATATCAAAGATTTTTACCATTGTCAATATTTTTTGTGCATAGAACACAAAATTCTACCTTTTGCATAATTTTTAATGTAAAACTTTAACAAATAAATGTATTGAAATCCGGTTTTAAATGTGGTATATTATAGTCACAGAAAGGAAATAGGTGAGTCCAATGTACAACTAAAAACACTTAAAGTTCAAAATAATGTTAAAGCCTCAAACAACAAATCATAATAAATCGAAAAGGAAAACAAACATAAATTTACATAGATGCCGAAAGGTGCCGAGGTTTTAAGATTAAATTGAATGATAAGTTCCACTAAAAGCCTTCGCAAGAAAAAATTGTTCCCGCATCAAAGAAGCTCGCTTTACGAGTAACAGTAAAAATATGTTAGGGAGAATGAAAAATAAAAAAGAAGGCTATCTTGTAGAAAGAGAGGTTAAAAGAAAGATGCTGGATACTAAGAGTAACCAGACGTAACCCTTGACCAAAAAAGATGTGTAAAGAAACATCGGTCAAGGGTTACGTCATTTTTATAGATATTTTTTTGTTTTAACTTTACGGTAAGGCGTTTTGCCCTGCCGATTATTTTTTGCAAAAATCAAAGGCACTCTTTATACAAAACAAAACTGCAATAGAGGTTATTCCCTCTACTGCAGCCGTTAATTACTTGTTGACCTTCGCCGAACCCTAGTCACCACTATCATAACCCACAAAAAATGTTATGTTTTCGGGCACCGCTGGATCCTCATACAAATTTGTGATTTTAAGCTTCGCTTGCTGTGCCGCCGCAACAACTCTCGCTGTGCCGCCGCCCTTACCATCAAAATAGGTAACCAGATGGCTTGAATTTTTAATCATATTGGCGTTGCGGTCATAATAGCAACCAACAACCTTTTCAGGCGATACGTAATCAATAAAATCACAAGCATCTAAAATCTTTAAAAATCTTTCTTGCCATTCAGCAGGGAAATTGCTGTAATGATTTTCAAAGGGAAGCATACAAACCAAGCGAACGTTTGGAAATTCCTTTTTAAGTTCAACAACGCTCTCGGCACACATTATGTCAAATCCAATAGTTCCCCCACAAAGGAAAGTATCGTAGCCATTATCAAAAAGTTGGCGAACGGTTTTGGAAATTTCAGCTGTTAACTTTGGTATAAAGTTTTCCTCTTCTTCTGGTAAAAAGGCGAATTTATATGGTCTATGACCTGCAAAAAAACAGGTTTTTGCCGTTTCGAAACCAGGCGTTTCCATATTCAATTCACCTCCTAATATCTTCTTATTTAAAACAAAATTATTATTAGAGCCATCCTAAGCCTAAGTATAATCATTATAAACTGTTTCAACAAAAAAATCAATAGTTAATTTCACAATAATTGCAAAATATTTTGCATATGAATTAGTAATAGCAAAGTTTTGTTAATTTTATAAAGTGCAACCCTGTTTCAATATTGACAAACAAGCATTAAAAGATTATAATTTAAGGTAAAAATAAACTTAATATTTATTTTGTTATGTATTATATGATAGGATGTGTAAATCCATGGACCTAATCGATTTAAAACTTATTTCCCTTTTGCAAAAAAACGCCCGAGTTCCCCTAAAACAATTAGCCGAGCAGGTTTTCCTTTCGTCCCCCGCCACCGCCGCACGTATTGAGCGTTTGGAAAAGGAGGGCATAATAACAGGATATACCGCAAGAATAAATCACAAAAAACTGGGTTTCCCTATAATCGCCTTTATAAATTTAGAGGTTCAACCAGTGCAAAAGCCCGAATTTTATCCATTTATATCAAAGCACCCTAACGTTTTGGAGTGCAGCTGCGTAACAGGACATTATTCTATGCTTATTAAAGTTGCTTTTGAAACTACCGAAGCCTTGGATGTCTTTATAGGCAAGCTTCAAACCTACGGAAGCACCGAAACTCAAATAGTATTTTCTACCGCCTTGGAGCATAGGGGTGTAGACATAGAAAACCTTTTAGCAAAGGAACAGTAACAAATTAGAGGTGTTGATATGATAAACAGATGCTTTCAATGTATGGAGCCTTTAGAAAACGATGGAATCTGTCCCAAATGCGGATTTGATAGCAACAGCTCCACCAAAAATATTGAGGATTTTAAAGGCGGATGTTTTTTAAAAGAGAGATATTTTTTAGGTAACGTTTTTTCAAAAACTCTGGACTCTACCGTTTATTTGGCATATGATGAAGCCCTTAACAAAAAGGTTTTTGTTCGTGAATTTACCGGCGAAGGTATTGCAAAAATCTCAAGCAAATACACCGCGCCCGAGCTTAGACAAAAGTTTTTAACTTATGCCAAGGGTACCGCAACACAAAATTTGTGCAATATATTACCTCATACGGTAGATGCTTTTTCTCAAGAGGACGCTTGCTATCTGGTAACCGACTATTTTGACGGTGAAAGCCTTAAAACCTTGCTTAATTCAGGTATAAATATAAGCTCCTCAAACGCCCTTAAAATAGCCGACCAATTACTCAAAGGTCTTGAACCAATTCACAACGCAGGTGCTATTTTCGGTGCAATATCCCCTGAAACCTTATACCTTCTTAAAAACGGCGAAATTAGGCTTTTTGGTTTACCAAGCAGATTTTACGACTTTTTAGAAGATTTTGATGCAAGAGTAGAAATTCTAAACCCCTCTTATTCTGCTCCCGAAATTTTTGATGATATTTCCCTTTCGGGTGTTCATAGCGACGTTTATTCGGTTGGAGCAATTCTTTACCGTATACTCACAAAAACAATTCCTCCCATCGGCTTTTTGCGTAGCGGCGGCGAAAATCTTATTGCTCCCGCAAAAATAAACAAAAATATACCCAAAAATCTTTCTACAGCACTTCTCAACGCCCTTAACTGGCAAATTGACCGTCGCACTCCAAATACATCGGTATTTTTAAAAGAGCTTTCTTCCAAAAAAGTAAAAAGATTGCGTTCAGGTGCCATTATTTGGGCGAATATTTTAGGCCTTCTGCAAAATAATGACCATTCAACAACAAATAAAAAAGCTAAAAAAAGAGGTCTTTTATGGCTTTGGATAATCATCCCTGCCATAATTTTAATTATATTCATTTTGCTTTTGATTTTTCTTTTCCCCGGTGGTTCTAACGACTCCAGCTCCCCATCAAATCTTACCGAGGTAAGTAGCGATGACGGTTGGTACTACGGCAACGGAAAGGAAACCCCCACCAGCAGTAACGATTATGTTTACGGAGGATATACAAGCAGAGATAATCAAAATTCAAACCATTACCGTCCATCCTCAAACAGAAATGAATCTGCCTCTTCAAACAATTCTTCCCTGATCTCAAACTCCTCGTCTACTCCCAATCCAAATCAGGTGCTTTACCCGGGTTATGTAGGAAACTTTTTTGATGATATAAAGTCTGATTTGCAAAAGAGCGGGCTTAAAATAGGTAAAGTGACCTATGAAAAATCAGATATTCATTATACAGGCTATATTATAAAAGAAAGCGTAAAACCCGACACCTACCTGGAAAAAGGCTCGACTATAGACTTTGTAGTTTGTAACAACGCCGAGCTTCCAAACGTTTCGGGACTTTCCCTCAGAGATGCCGAAAGTGCTATTAAGTCGGCAGGCTATAATAATATAAAATTTGAATTTGTTGAATCTAATCTTCCCGAAGGCACCGCTGTAAAAGCGAATTTCGGTAAAAATACAAATCCCACCACCAGTAGCATTGTTTATATTATAGTTTCAGGTGAAAGTACAAATCCCGTTAAAAATTACGTGGGAAAAACTGCTGACCAAGCCATAGATGCATCTATCGATTTAAAATTCCTTTTCGTTGATGAAAATGGTGCGACAATTTCAAGCCTGGATGACCCCAGCCTTTACAAGGTTACAGCACAGGATATTCCCGCAGGGTCTGACGCCTACGTAGGTATGGAGGTAACCCTTACCGTAAAACACACTCTTAACAGCGAGGACGGAAATTAAATGAAAAAAACAGGATTTATAGGTGTGGGCAACATTGCCAACGCCATAATAAAAGGCTCTCTTTCAGCAGGAGTTTTAAATGCTAAAGACCTTGTTATTTACGATATTGATCAATCTAAGCTTGCGGATTTTGTTACTATGGGTGCTATAGCGGTAACTTCCCTTGAGGATTTAGTGAAAAAATCTGAGGTTTTGTTTTTAACCGTAAAGCCCCAAATACTCCCTTCAGTTCTGGAAGAAATTAAACCCTTTGTTTCGGATAATACTTTAATAATCTCACCCGCAGCAGGTGTTAAAATCGAAAAAATCAACAACCTACTGGGTGGAAATAAAAAAATAATCAGAGTTATGCCCAACACCCCACTTATGTACTCGGCGGGTGCTACCGCCATTGCCTCAGGCTTGGGTGTCAGCGATGAAGAAAAGGCTTTTTGCGAAAAAATCTTCGCCTCATCAGGTGTAACCGCAATCCTCCCCGAGGAGCAAATTGATGCAGTTACAGGCATTTCGGGCAGTTCTCCCGCCTTTTTTATGAGATTTGCAAAGGAGATTATACAAGAGGGCATCGCCCAAGGAGTTGACCCCGAAACCGCCCAAAGACTAGTTCTTGGCACTATGCTGGGCACCGCAAAAATGGCTATGGAAAGCGATAACACTCTTGACCTGCTTATAAAGGCGGTAGCCTCCCCCGGTGGCACCACCGAAGCGGGATTAAAAACTATGGATGCCCTTAATTTTGATGAATCGGTTTCCAAAACCATTTCAGCAGCAGTAACACGCTCCAAAGAGCTTTCAAAATAAAACAGAGTATAACAAAAAACGGAAGAAGTTTAAGGCTTCTTCCGTTTTTATTTAAACCGATTTAGTTTTTAAAACTGTGTTTACGATTAGTAAGCAACGCCCTGTGCAAGCATAGCTTCCTTAACCTTTTCAAAGCCGGCAATGTTAGCACCTGCAATGAGGTCGCCTTCCATACCGTACTTCTTAGCAGCAGCATAAGAGGTTTCGTAAATGTTTTTCATAATCTGTTGAAGCTTTGCGTCAACCTCTTCAGCGGTCCAGCTGTAACGCATAGAGTTCTGGCTCATCTCTAAGCCGGAAACTGCAACGCCACCTGCGTTAACTGCCTTGGAAGGAGCAATAACAACTTTATTCTCTTTAAGAAGAGCAACTGCATCTGCAGTGGTAGGCATATTAGAAACCTCAACGTAGTATTTAACGCCGTTAGCAACGATTTTCTTAGCATCCTCAGCGTTAACCTCGTTCTGAGTTGCACAAGGCATAATAACGTCAACCTTAACACCCCAGGGCTTCTCACCTGCGTGATACTCAACACCAAATTTATCTGCGTAATCCTTAACCATATCGTGACCGGAAGCACGCATATCAAGCATAAAGTTAATTTTTTCCTCGGTATTGATACCGTCGGGATCGTAAACGTAACCGTCAGGACCGGAGATGGTAACTACCTTACCGCCAAGCTCGGTAACCTTTTTAACGGTACCCCATGCAACGTTACCGAAACCGGAAACTGCAAAGGTTTTGCCCTTAATATCTTCGCCAAAGGATTTAAGCATCTCTGCTGCATAGTAAACAGCACCAAAGCCGGTAGCCTCAGGACGGATAAGAGAACCGCCAAAGGAAAGACCCTTACCGGTTAAAACGCCAGTGAATTCATTGCGAAGTCTTTTATACTGACCAAAGAGATAGCCAACCTCACGTGCACCAACACCGATATCACCTGCAGGAACGTCAGTATCAGGACCAATGTGTTTAGCAAGCTCGGTCATAAAGCTTTGGCAGAAACGCATAATCTCATTATCGCTCTTACCGCGGGGGTCAAAGTCAGAACCACCCTTACCGCCACCCATAGGAAGACCGGTAAGACTGTTTTTAAAGGTCTGCTCAAAACCAAGGAACTTAATAACAGAAGAGTTAACTGAAGGATGTAAACGAATACCACCCTTGTAAGGACCAATAGCAGAGTTAAACTGTACACGGTAACCACGGTTTACATGAACCTTGCCGTTGTCATCAACCCAAGAAACACGGAAAGAAATCATTCTCTCGGGCTCTACTATTCTTTCCATAATACCCCATTGTTCAATACGGGGATCCTGCTCAACAACAGGCTCCAAAGACTCTAAAACCTCTAAAACTGCTTGAAGAAATTCAGGCTCAGAAGCGTCACGTTGTTGAACTTTTTCGTAAACGCTTAAAAGATATTCATTTTTTAATGCCATAACTAACAAACTCCTAACATAATAAATTTTATACATTAAAAACTTAACATTATTTAGTTTAATACTTTAGTGTATAAAAGTCAAGACTTTTGTTTTTTGTCAAGTAATAATTTCTATACATTTCGTATTATTGCTAAAAAAAGCTATCAAAATATTCAAAAAAAGGGTAAAAAAACACATTTTTTTATTAAAGTTATAAACTAAGTTATCAACATTTTTTGTTCAAAAAGTACCGCAAAAGGCTTAACTTCGTTGAAAAACGGTTGATAACTATGTTAAAAAGTTTAATTACTATCTGTAAAATCCCTTTTTTTGACAATTTTTTACATTTATTCAAGTAGTACAAAAAAACAAAAAACAAATTCAAATAACGGTCAACTTTACCAAATTCATTTTTTGGAAATTTGAAGTTTTTTCGAATTTTTGACTCGATACTATTTACTTTTTTAGATAAATATAGTATAATACTTGAGTATAAATTTAAGTTTTTTAAATTATATGAGAGGTATTTTATGATATATACTAATTTTAAAAGGATCATTTCCACTATTCTCGTAGTCCTTTTAGCTTTCTCGTCTGTGGGATGCAGCGATGCAAAATCCTATGATTCGGTTGAGATCGCAGAAGAGATTTTGGAGGTTGCAGCCTTCTCAGAGATGAAAGAACTCTCCGGCCCCTCACTTCCATCATATTTCATATTTGGCGATGGCAGTGTAAAAAGGTACAACGTGTGGGTAAGTGCCAACGGCGAATCGGCCGATACCTTGGCATGCTTTCAGGCAAAGGATTCCGAACAACGCTCCACCGCAATAGCAGGAATAAAACAACATTTAACCTTTTATTCCCAAAGCTTTGCCTCAACAATGGAATATCAAAAAATCGAAAAGCGATTATTGGTAGAGGTTGGGGACGTAATCGTATTGGTGATATGTAACGATACCGCCCCCGTGTGGGATTATTTATCAGGTATTGGTGCAAAAGAAGTTATTTAAATTATGAAAACAGAAATCTTAGCTCCGGTTGGTAGCGAGGAGATGCTTATTGCCGCTGTAAGAACGGGTGCAGATGCCGTTTACTTTGGCGGTAACAGGTTTAACGCACGTCGTAACGCAGATAATTTTGATGATGAGCAGTTAAAAAAAGCCATCGCCTACTGCAAACTCAACAACGTAAAAAGCTACCTAACCTTAAACACTATTATTAAAGATAATGAAATATCAGATGCCTTGAGCCTTGTTCAAGCGGCATATCGTTATGGAATAGATGCTATTATAGTACAGGATTTAGGTCTTGCAGGACTTATTCATAAAAATTTTCCAAGCCTTTCAATGCACGCATCAACACAAATGTCGATTCATTCTCCGGCGGCACTTGAAACCCTAAAAGAATTAGACTTTACCAGAGTAGTACCCGCACGAGAAATGAGCAAGCCTGAACTTATAGCACTTTGCCAAAAAGCAAGGGAGCTTGATATTGAGGTAGAGGTTTTTGTCCACGGTGCCCTTTGTATGTGTCTTTCGGGACAGTGCTATTTTAGTGCGTTTTTAGGTGGCCGCAGTGCCAATCGCGGTCTTTGTGCGGGCACCTGCCGTCTGCCGTTTTATGCAAAAGGCGGCACCGGTTACGATTTAAGTCTAAAGGATTTGAGTCTGGTTTCAAACCTTAAAGAGTTAACCGAAATGGGGGTAACCTCATTTAAAATCGAAGGCAGAATGAAACGCCCCGAATACGTTGCCTCGGCTGTTACGGCTATACGTCAAACTGTAGATAACGGCCGTGCCGACGCCGAAATTCTAGAGCTTTTAGAACAGATTTTTTCAAGAGAAGGCTTCACAAGCGGATATTACCACCAAAAACTTGGACGAGATATGTTTGGCATCCGAAGCGAGCAGGATAAACTCCTGACAAACGAAGCTCTCTCTAAAATACACGGATTTTACAGAAACGAGCGTCAAAAAATCCCCCTCCATATGAGTCTTACCCTTAAAAGGGGTCAAGCCTCAAACCTTGTAGCAAAGGCAGATGGCCTTGAGGTTTCCGTTACAGGTGAATCACCCCAAGATGCCATAAAACTGCCTCTTAGCAATGAACGTGCCACAGACTCCCTTTCAAAACTAGGTGGTACCTGCTATTTTGCTAGCGAAATTACAATCCATATCGAAAAAGGTCTGACTCTACCCATCGCGGCACTCAACAAACTGCGTAAGGAAGCAGTTTTAAAGCTTGACAATCTACGAATACCACAAGAAAAAGAGTTTGCAATAATAGAGCTTGAAGATATCAAAAAATCTACCCATCGAAAAATAGATGGCTTTTTCGCAAGATTTTCCACCTTGGAACAGTTTGCTTTTTGCAAAGAGTTACTTGAACAGTTAAAGGGATATTCTCTGCCTGCCGAAATTTTACAAAGGGCATTAGAAGGTAATAAAGATCCCATGCTGAATTCTTTTTTACAAAAGGCTTATGCTGAACTCCCAAGAGGTGCCACTTCAGACGATGCCACAACCAAACTCTTAGAAAAACTGAAACAAAAAGGTATAAAAAGGGCTGTTTGCTCCAACATTGCCTCTTTAGCTTTAGCAAAAAAACAAGGATTTGCCATTATGGGTGGCTTTGGGCTTAATTTGTTCAACTCCCACTCCCTTAAAGTGGCGGAGGATTTAAACCTAAAAACGGCAGTTATCTCCCCTGAAATGAGTTTTAACGAAATTTCTATGTTGGGTGATACCAAAACAAAACTTTTTTCAATGTGTTATGGCAGACAACCACTTATGCTAACCCGCAACTGTCCCGTAAAAAACGGTGTTGGATGTGCTGCAAAAGGGGATTTCTGCACCATAACCGACCGAAAAAAACAAACCTTTCCCGTTATTTGCAATAACGGTTTTTCTGAAATATTAAACTGCAAAATTACCGATGTTTCCGATTCTTTAAATAGGCTTGCAACCGATGGAGGATATTTATATTTCACCCTTGAATCTCCCGAAATCACTCATAAAATAATAACAGATTTTTTAAGTGGCGCCGGCCGAAACGGTGATGCCTACACAAGAGGGCTGTTTAAATCGGGAGTTTTATAAATTTTCGTAAAACTTAAAGCTTAATTAGATAAAAGGGGAAATAAAAACCCGCCCACCTTACGTGAACGGGGATTTGGAGCTGATGATCGGAATTGAACCGACAACCTGCTCATTACGAGTGAGCCGCTCTGCCTTTGAGCCACATCAGCAAATATTTACCTAAAGAATTATACCAAGTTTTTACCATTGAGTCAAGTATAAAATTAAAAATTATAATTAGAGGAGAATGTTTATGCCAAGCAAAAAATCTACAGGACAATCAGTGTTAGGATACAATCTTATGGTGCTACGCAAAGCCCACCGTTTAACACAAGAGCAGGTTGCAAATATTTTAAAAATAAAGCGTTCTACCTACGCTTATTATGAAAGAGATATCACCCCAACCGTAGATAATATTAAAAAACTTGCCACTCTTTTTAACGTTACTGTACACTTTTTACTTTATGGTGTAGAGGAAACCGTGTTGGAAATGAATCCTACTTTAAACACAAATATCCAAGAGGAAGTGCAAAAAACAAAACTCAAGGATTTAAGAAAGGATGAGGCCTTATTGATCACCAATTACAGACTTTTGTCCTCACAAAACAAGGCTAAAGTCTATAAAGAAATTCAAGAATTAGTAGATAAAGCTAATTAAAAAGCATATAGAAAAAACTAAGGGGAGCCTAAAACGGGCTCCCCATTATTTTTGAAAAATTTGGCTGACCTATGCGTTTTTAGGTGGTAGACAGGCTATAACAGTAAGACTATCTGCAGATTTTATTTCCACCTCATTGGCCGATGCGGGAAGGAAGAAATAATCTCCCTTTTTAAGATTTTTTTCAAAACCGCCGAATAAAATACTTCCCTCGCCCTCAGTTACAACGTAAACAGCGGGCTTCTCGGTAAGAGCCACCTGAGAAGAGGTAATTTTGTAACTTTTTACCGCAAAACAGGGAGTATCATCATAAGTAATAAGGTCCTTAACCTCCACACCATTTTCATTAGAGATGGTTGTGGGATTTTTTCTACCCATCTCGATAGCATTTTCGCCAAAATACGAAAAATCGAAAACGTCTATGGCGGTATCCTCATCAAGACCTATATACATTTCCTTTTCGCTTAAATGGTAATCACCACAATAATATTCAGGTTGAATTGTAAAATCACTGGGTTCTTGAATTTCTAAAATAAGGCACCCCTTACCAATGGCATGAGCCATTCTGGCAGGCACAAAATAAACGTCACCGGGTTTTACCTCCACGCGAGTGAGGAGCTTTTCCATAGCATCTTTGTCGGTTTCGCTTTTTGCCACTGCCTCTTTAAACTCCTCTTTGGTGTATTCCTTATTAAATCCAAAGTAAATACAAGCATCAGGTCGGCAAGCAAGAACTATCCAAGATTCGGCTTTACCATACTCGCTGTTAAAGTATTTTCTGGAAAATGCCTTATCGGGATGGGCTTGAGCGGGCAAACGAATAGCACTATCCAAAACCTTGGTAAGTACTCCAAATTCCTCTCTGTCGCCCAAAAGCTCCTTTTTATATTCCTTTAAAAGATCATCAAAATAAATGTTGGTATCCTTTACAACGGACACACCCTCTTTAGGAGATTTTTGCACCTTGTTAAGGGCAACAACCGATGAAACAACCCATTCCTCAGGCTCAAATCCATCAACCGAATCATCACCAAAAAAATCGGCAAAAAGGGCGCCGCCGGTGTAAACTCTACCTACGCGATTTTTTTCAAAAAAGATAGGATAATTCAAAAAATCAGGTTTGTTTTCCATAAAAATCATTCCTCAATATATTTAATAAGCTTAGCAGCATCCTCGAAATTCGGTTTTATTTTAGCCGCTACAAGACTGTACAGAACCGAGCCGAAAGCCGCCTCTTCTTTTCCCTTTGGAATAACCATTTTAAGTCCAAAAAGCTTTTCAAATCTCTTGCGAAGGGGAGCATTGAATCTTATTCCGTTACCCGATCCGATAAGCATAGTTTTGGATTGGCTTACGTATGGTTGCATTTGTTCAAACATCAAATAGAGCTCTTCTGCCATACCCCACATAAAACCATCGCAAAGGGCTGACATATTAAGATTTTCGGTACTGATTCCTGAAATACTGCCACGCTTTTCAGGATTTGAACGGGTGCCGCTAAAAAGGGTAGAAACCTCAAGCTTTTTATCATTATGATAATTTTCCATTATTTTATCCATTGCGGGATAGGCACTTTTTACCCTTTCCCCTGTAACGGTTTCGGCAATCTCACGGAAAAGGTTTTCCAAAAGGGCATAGGCTCTGCCACCACAAAGGGAGGAACCTGCCAAAATATAAAGTCCCGGTAAAAGCGGACGACAATCTATATTTTTGTTATCAGGCAGATTGTTTGCTGCAAGGGAAATCTGACTTCCGGTTCCCACGTTAATTAGTATGGCATCCTTTGTATTGTTAACCGAGCCTAAAAAACTTGCCTGATTATCACCAATGGCAACCGAAACAGGAATGTCATCCTTAACACCTGCGATTTCCGTGCCGCTGCAAACAAGGGGGAAAAGGTTTATATCAAGCCCAAGCTTTTCTATTGCCTTTGTATCAAATGCATTTTTATTTAAATCAAAAAGCCCAAAGGAAGCGGCATCTGAAGAATGTACAAGGGGAGTTTTTCTACTCGCCAACCTCATAGCTAAAAGATCGTGAATTGTGCAGAATTTAGTAGTGCCCTCAGGAACAAGACCATTTACACTATCATAAAAATAGGTAACGGCTCCGTAGCCTGTAGCAAGGGTATACCCCGTAATATCAGACATATATTCAGCGTAAGAAAGTCCGTTTTTATAAGAGGTATCACCTCTGCCATCCTGCCATATTTTAAGAGGACTTAAAACCTCACCCTCGTCATTCAAATAAACTATTCCGTGCATCTGCCCCGTAATGCCTATGCTAACGGGGGTTATATCAAGGGTAAGTTTTTCATAAATTGAGAGTGCAATACCAATAAGCTTGTTGGCATCTTGAATTTTTTCAAAATCATTTTCGGTTTTTATAAAGGTATCATTATCCAAGGTAATGGATTTTTTAATTTCACCGCTTTGAATATCCACCAAAATGCCACAAACTGAGGTAGTTCCTATATCTAAACCAACCGAGTACATACTATTCCCCCAATATTACATAGTTGTGGAAGCAAGATCTAATCTTTTAATAATGTCTTGCTGAATTTCAGGAGAGAGGTCTAAGAAGTTAACAAAGGTTCCGTGAATACGCATAATGTAAACTCCCGATGGAGCATATTTTTTAGGATCGGCAAGAACCTTGCGAAGGGTTTCGGGGGTAGTAACGTTAACGTAGAGGTAGAAAGGCGAAATTTTACCCTCCATAGCCTCGTTAAAGAAAAGAGGTTTAATAACTCGCTTACTGAAGTCCATACCCTTGCCCTCAAAATCGGGTGCAGTAAAGTATTTGGGGTCGATACCAAGGTGAGATGCATAGCCACCGCCCATCTTGTGGAAGGGTAGACGCATATTTGAGAGCATTCTGAAGCCCATACCTCCACCTGCTTCACCATAAAGGGGATCTACGCCGTAGTTAAGCTGTTCTCTTGCAACGCGGCCGTCGGGAGTAGCACCTACCCAGTAACCATAGGTTAGGTGGGTTGTGGGGCTGGCCCAGTCTGCCCTAAAGGGGTTTCCAAGATAGTTTTTGTGGGCAGATACCATATCTGATACCCTTTCGGCAATTTCGGCGGCTTCCTTATCTGCAACGGGGATGTTGTTACCGAATTTGGGAGCGGCTTTTAAAAATTTATGCAACTCCTCATATCCAACAAAATTGGCTTTGAGGGCAGCTAAGAGATTTTCGGCATCTTCAGGACGCTCCTCAAGAAGCTTATCAATAGCCACAAAGGAATCCGCCATAACCGATAAACCGTGAATAAGGCAACCGCTACCATTGTATTTAGTGCCTTGATTTTTGGTATCACGCATATCGTAGCCACTTTCCACGCCACCCATAAATCCACTTAAAAAAGGTACGGGAAGCTCACTTACGGCAATAGAGGCGCCGTTAGCGGCAGTGCACATTTCATCAATATATTCATTTAAGGTTGAGTAAAAAATCTCCCTTATATTTTTAAGTAGAGTAAGTGCATCGGGAGTATCTTGCTTTTTAATTTCCCTGCCGGTTATCATAGAGTATCCACCATTTAGGCAAAGCTCTAAAATTTTGGGCATATTAAGCCAACTGTTGGTAGTATTGCCGTTATCTTTACCCATAATAAGGGGCTCTTGACAGCCTGCAACAGAGTAATCTGCCAAATCCTCATCGGCTACGCTTCTTGCCTTTAAAATCTCAAAAACTGAGTCGTCATTAAAGAGTGATGGGGTGAGAACACCCGGAGAGAAGAAAAATCTTCCAAGCTCAGAGTAAAGCTTATCGGGAGAGTTTTTATGAAGCTTAACCGAAAGAATAGGCTGTGGCAAATTCATATCATAATAAGCGTCCATTAAAGCGTAAGAGGTAAGATTTGTAAGGTCGTTACCCTCAATATCTCTACCTGATATAAGTAGATTTTGCGAAATTGCCCAGCTTCTATCACCAACGTTAAAGAAAACAAGAAAATGCTTGAGAAGTGAAGCGGCGTCCTCTCGGGACATATTTTCCATTTCTCTGTATGGCTCAAAAATGCGGTCGGCATTACCTACCGAGAAGGCAAAGGGGTTGGGTGCCTGTTCCAAGCACATAATCTCCCAAAGAAGCATATAGCTTTGAATTGCCTCATAAAGATTTTCAGCAGGGTTGAAAGGCACCTTTCGAAGTGTTTTTTCAAGAAGCACAAGTTCTGCCTTGCGGTCATCGTCGGCAGATTTTATTTGCTCAGCGGCAATATCGGCATAGCGATTTGCCAAAACAATAGCACAGTTAAGAGCGAGTTTAATAGCCTCAAAATTATCTTTTTTGAATTCGTCCTTTGTTTCGGCTATGTTTTTATCCAAGGTTTCCATAATTGCAGATACGCCATATTTTAAGGCGGGGCGGAAATCAGGGATAATATGACCTGTTACCTGCTCAATAAAAAAAGCAACCTCTTCGGTGTAATTTTCATAATTTGCATAAACCTCTGACAACGCCTTAACGTATGATGAATTTTTAGAAAATTCACGTACTCGGTTAATTCTTTCTTCGGTAAATTCTTCGTTTGGCTCAATATCACCGTAAACTGCAGTTGGGTCACAATAGCCTGAAAAAGTTTCCACTCTGAAAGATGGGTTTATAAGAGCATAGCTTCTTGCAAAAGCATCCGACTGACTGCCTGCAAAAACGGCGTTGTCGCTAATATAAAGGGGCAACTCGGTTATGATTGCCTCAAGCTCCTTTGCGGCACGCATTTCTTTAGAAAGATTTTTAAATTCATCCTTTTTATTGCACACAATTTCCCTTGCAATAAACCAACCGTCCACACGCATTTTGGCACGTTCCTCTTTAAAAAGTGCCTTTGCTTTTTCGGTAACCTTTACAGAATTATATACCTCATACATAATTTTTACTTCCCTTCTTTAGGTTCTTACGACGGTCAGTCCCGCCGCTTTTATTTCATTTTCAAAAGCAAGTCTTGTTTCTTCGGTAACAAACGCATTCTCCATTTTGTACTGTAGTCCGCATTTTTCCCATTTATCCTTGCCATACTCGTGATATTTTAAAATCTCAACCCGCAAATTTTCTCCCCTAACAGTTTTTAGAAACTCTAAAAAGCCATTAAAATCATCAGAAGACGTGTTAAAGCCACCTATAAGGGGTATACGAATTAGGAGGTCTGCACCGCTTTTAGCGGCACGCAAAATATTTTTCTTTGTGATTTCATTTGAAACGCCCGTTATTTTTTTATGCTTTTTTGCATCGGGATGCTTTAAATCTATGATTAAATGGTCTAAAAAAGGCATTAAATCAGGCAGATTTTTTAAGGTTCCGTTGGTTTCAAGTGCTACCGTAACGCCCTTTTCTTTTATGGCTTTTATCACCTCTAAAAGCGGTTGAGCCTGCATGGTTGCCTCCCCACCCGTAAAGGTAACTCCGCCCCCCTCAAAAAACATTGGAAGACTAAGTTCTACCTCGGATAAAATTTCCTCTTTAGTAAGGGTATAAAACTCCCCAACATTTTGCATCATTCCCTCGGGATTGGAACACCACGGGCAATGCATATTACAGCCTTTAAGGTGATACACAAGCCTGTTTCCCGGTCCGTCTTGAGAAAAATTAAAGCCTTTTCCAAATATTTTCAGCTCCGTTTTCGCTACCTCCTTTCAATTAGTTTTAGCCTTGAACTAATTATGCATCATAATTATAAAAAAATCAAGAGTTTTTTCATTTTTTGTTGACCTTGAATCAAATAAATAGTATAATTTAATAGCAAAATCAAAAGGGAGGTGAAGGATTTGGCAGAAACAGCACTTAATATTTTAGAGTTAAAAAACAATAACCGTTACAGAATATTGGATCTTTTGCGTTATGAATCCCTTAGCCGTGCGGAACTTAGCCAAAAAACCGGTCTTGCCAAATCATCTGTAACCACCCTTGTAAATGAAATGATAAATGATGGAATTTTATTAGAGGTAGGCCTCGCCAAAAAGGATGGTACTGCCGGCAGAACCCGTATTTTATTGGATATTAACGGAGATTATGGCTTTGTTTTGGGAATAAATCTTCACCGAAAAAGGATTTCCCTATCGGCAGTTAATATAAAGGGTAAAGAGCTTTTTACATTCACCCTTCCTACAGACGATCTTACCGATGCCAATACCTTCGACACCATCAAAAAACTTTTACCCCAAAACATAGCCGAGGCAAAACTTAGTATGAATAAGCTTTTAGGTCTAGGGGTATCAGCCCCCGGCCCCTTGGACTGCGAAAAAGGCATTATATTAGAGCCGCCAAACTTTAAACTTTTTAATAATTTCCCCATTGTAGAAAGGCTAAAAAAAGAATTTAACTGCCCCGTTATTTTAGAAAACGACGCCGTAACCCTCGCCATAGCAGAACACTTTTATATGGAAAAACAAATTGGAAGCAGCCTTTTTGTTACCATTTCTAACGGTATAGGCGGAGCGTTGATGAAAAACGGCGATATCTACGGTGGCTCTCATGGCATTGCAGGGGAGCTTGGCCACATAAGCATTGACCCCTTTGGCGAGGAATGTCCTTGCGGCAATCGTGGATGTTTAGAACAATATGCTACTCTTTCTGCCCTCAAAAACCGATTCGGTATATCCGATTCGGATGAGTTGATATCCGACGATAGTGAAAAAGGTAAAAACGCCTTTGAATTTTTAATTAAAACCTTAGGCAACGCTTTAGTAGGTGCAGTAAATCTTTTTGATTTAGATACCATTATACTTTACGGAGAGTTTGATAAAAACACCAAAAAAATCACCAACGCACTTGAAAAATATATTAAGGAGCATTCGGTAATTTGCAAGGTGCATCCCGTAAAGGTAAGGCCCTCCGGCCTAAAAAAAGGCTCATCCCCCTTTGCGGCGGCAATCCCCGCCATTAACCAATTTTTTAACAATAGTTTTTAGCATTATTTAAAGGCGAAGAAAGATATAAAAGAAGAAGCCATCAACCCCTCCGTCACAGCGGAGGTTATAAAAAAGATAAGTACAAAAAGCTGCCGCATACAATAAAGCTTAAAATCCTGCTCTATATGAGGTCTTTTTGTGGTTGGAAAGGCAAGTCGAGCTAAAGAAAGGGAAAATCCCAACGCCTCTCTGGAGGATAAAACCATCCCAATGGTGACTATAAGTGCCGGCGGAACTATTACTAAGAGATTAAAAACAATTCCTTTAAGGCTAAAGGCAAAATACAAGTAGGCCATTATCATTCCGTAAGTGGCCCCGCGTACTGCCACAATCGATGGCACCAAAACCGCACCCACCATACAGGTTCCTGACAGAAAAATAGCCGCCGCATAGGGCAGTTGATCTAAAAAGGAATAAATGGAAGCAGAAAAGAATCCACTATTTAACTCATTGTATATTTTTGTAAACTCTTTGGAATAATATCCCTGAGTTGTATTTTGAGCTTTAAATATCAGAACTCCCGCTAAAAATCCCAACCAAAAACAAAACACAATAAAAATAAGGGAGTTGTTTTGGTTTATCGCTTCTAAAATGCTTGTCTTATTATCTTTTATTTTTATCTTTTCGTTTTTCATAAAACTTCCCTCCGTTTTTTAATTTTATGAAACGAAAAAGAATATTATAACCCACCGTCTATAGATATAACTGTGGGGATGTAAAAAAATAAAATTTATTAAATCCCTTTAAATAAGAATAAAAAATAGAAAATCTGCAACAAAAGTGCTTTTTCGCACTTTTATTGCAGATTTTATGTTTATAAATATCTCGGTCAGATAATTTTTATCCGAATAGGCTTTGTACGAACGGCTAAGACCCGTTCCGCCTTTCAAACTCGTAGGGGACGGCGGTCTCACGCTGCGGCGTTCGGTCCCTCAGCGGCTCTAACAGTCCACCGGACTATTCGCTTCGCAGCTAAAGCTACCTCGACGTACGTAAAAAGATCAGCACCGACGAATGGGTTGCACAGTCTTTAAAAAATCGCATAAATAAAGGGTTTTAACGTAGGGAACGGGCTTGCTCGTTCCGCATAAATACCACAAAATTCAATTTTTTCACGGAACAACACATAGGTTGTTCCCTACATTGATACCATATTTTGCACAATCTTTTATTAGGACAGTCCGGGAGGCCTTTCCCTACCGTATCATTATAATTCACATCTACAAATAACAATTTATCGTTTGCTTTCTGCCCATTTTAC
>JAZSJA010000113.1:0-27676 GCA_045534095.1 Acutalibacteraceae bacterium
AAAAAAGGGGGATAGAATTTAGAATGAAAAGAGACAACTATAAGGTTTCAAGAATGACACACAGATTTAACTTTGAGCCTGAAGATACATACGAAGTTAAATGCGCTAAAATACGCGCTCGCATTGAGGAGTTAAAGGCTAAGGGCTACGGCGGTATTGTAACCAACATTACATGGGGTGAGAATTATTTAAACGCTCCCATGGAATTTGAGCTTATGAAGGAAAAGGTTCAAATCTGCAAAGAATTAGGTATGCGTTTGTGGGTTTATGATGAAGACAGATATCCCAGTGGCGGCGCAGGAACCAAAACTTTAGATGCAAACATTGACTTTGAGGCTCGCGGTCTTGTTATGGTTTGGCACGTTATCGCTCCCGGTGAAACCCTTACTCAGTCTTTACCTCACGGTCATGAGAAGCTTATCTCAGCAGTAAGCTATAAAATCGCAGGCGAAACGCCTACCGATGATGAACTTCTTACTCCTTATGTGCGTTATAGTGTAGACCCCGTAGAGTTCAAAAACGATACCGATTCAAACCTACTCTGCCTTGCTTTCTACTCCAAACATCTTTATGAAGGTACCCATGCACAAAACAATAACGGTTGTCATCGTCGTTATATTGACGTTAGTAACCCCGAAGCAATTGCGGAGTTTATTAATAATACATATCGCCGATATACTGAGGCAATTGGCGAATATTATTCACCCGCTTTTGGTGATGATGGTGAAAATTCTGTAGTCGAGGCAATCTTTGTAGATGAGCCTTCCTATATGGGTGTTTATATCAATGATAAGCTAGAAGCAAGAACTGTTCACCCCGTAGATGAAACCATTCCTCTTTACCCTGTAGTAAACTGGGGTAAAAACGTGCTAAACCGTTTTGCAAGCACCTATGGATATCGTTTAGAGGATGAGCTTACCGCACTTTTCTTAGGTCATAGTGAGCATTTCTGCCAAATTCGTCACGACTATTATCAGTTAATGAGCGATTTGTATGAGCAGGCATTTTATGCACAGCTTTCCGATTACTGTGCACAGGTAGGTCTGAACTTCTCAGGTCACCTTTTGCTTGAAGACCAAATTACATGGCACGTTATGTTTGAGGGCAACCTCTTTAATTTGCTTCGTCATATGCACATTACGGGTATGGATATGCTTTCTTCTCTCCCTGAGGAGGTTTGGGGTATGGCGTTCACTCCCAAGCTTACTCGCAGTATTTCCGAGCTTTACGGTCGCGGGCACTTAATGTCTGAGTCATCCGGATTCAATCAGGGTATTAATATGGATAATTTTTCCCTTGCACATATGTACAACGCTCTTATGCTGCAGCTGGCGTTTGGTGTTGACATATTCCATTCTTACTATATCGACGATGACGCTGATGGCACCAAGAAAAAGATTCTTGATGCCATAGCACTTGCAACCGAAAAAATTACCGGTAAACGCGTATCTGACACACTTCTTTTATACCCAATCGAAACTATGATGCGCCGCCGCAAACCTTTATATCATAGCATTGAAGATTGCCATGAGCCTATAATTCGTGAGCAGGATGATAACGGTTGGGCATATATGAAGGCCTCAGAAGATGCAATGCTTGGCGCACAGTTCACAATGCTTAATGCACAGCACAACTTCACATATATTGATGCCGGTACTGCAAACCGTCAGGCAGCAGGCAAGTGGAAAAACTTTATAGTTGGCGCTTGTGATGTTACCGATGAAACATTACTTGCAATCAATCGTTTAGCCAAAGGCGGTACCCAGATTATCTGGTACGCTCCCGAAGGCACCGAGATGTTTGATAGTGAGTTTGATAAACTTCCCGCAGGTACAGTTCGTGTTACTTCTGAAGAAGAGCTTGTTGCAACACTTTGTCCGAGCGGCACATTGCTTACAGGTGATAACAAAGGTATTGCTATGGCAGAGAACGCAGACTACGTACTTCTTGTTAACAAAGACAACGTAGAAAAGAAGGTTTGCTGGCATGGTGAATTCGAGGGTATTATGAACGCTTATGAAGCAGCTGATGTAGCTATAGAAAAATGCGATTGCGGTGTATGCTTCACTATTGGTGGACTCGAAACCCTTATTTTGAAAAAATAAACATTATTATAAATATATATTTAACGGAATGCACAGTACCGCATTTATGGTGCTGTGCGTTCTATAGTGTAAATCTTTGATTGGGGATAATTTGTTAATGAAGCCTACTTTAAAAAAATCTTCAAAAAACTTATCGGAGCTTTTAACGGTTACTACCTCTTTAGGTAGCTTAAATTTAATCAAACTAGCAATTCCTATGTTTTTTGAATATATATTCAACTTCCTTATAAGTACGGTTAGTGCAATTGTACTTAGTGGACATTCGCAAGACGCATTTAACGCCGCCTTATCTGCCGGTAAGGTTATAACCTTGTTTATAGTTTTCCTTTCCGGTATTTCAACGGGTGGTTCTGTATTAGTTAGTAATTTAATTGGTGCAGAGCGTATTGAAAAGGTTAAAAAGGCCTGCCTTTCCCTTATAATGTTGCTTACGGGTATAGGCATAGTTTTTACAATAATCTTGTATGTTGCGGCACCTAACGTTGCTAATTGGTTAAATCTTACAGGCGAAGCAAACGAGTTAGCGGTAGTCTATATGCGTATACGTGCCATTGAACTTATTTTTAAATCTACATACACTATTTTAATTGCTTTGATGCGTTGCTACGGATATACCCATATTGCTGTTACCGTAGGCATTATAACCAGCATTTTAAACTTAATTTGCAGTATTTATGCCGTTCATTACGCAACTGTTCCCTTCTTATCAGGTGTTAGTGGTGTAGCTTTAGGTAGTGCTCTTAGTCAGGCTGTGGGTTGCGGTATAGCATTTGTTATGTTCCGTATATATAAAATCAAGATTGCCTTGCCTGAGAGCTTTAAGGAATTTTTTGATTTTGTTAAAAGGGCACTTTACATTGGTATTCCCACCTGTATTGCAAGTAGTAGTTATAACATTGCACAGATTATTACAACCTCTTTTGCTTCAGGTCTACATGAAAACGTACTTACTGCAAAAGGCGTTTTAGATAGTGTGGTACAGTACGCTTATGTACTTGGTATGAGCGTGGCAATGGCAAACTCCTTGCTAATAGGCAGATTGTATGGCGCAGGACGATTTGACCATGCACGTCAGTTAAACAAAACCTTGGTAAAATTCACTGTACCTGCTAACATGCTGGTGTCGGTGTTGATTATACTCTTCAGAGTACCATTATTGTCATTATTTACAGATAATGAGTCAATCATAAAAATGGCGCTCGGTATTTTGTTTATAGATATTATAGCAGAGGGAGCGAGAGGCGTTAGTCATATTTATGAAGCATCTCTTCGTGCCTCTAACGACGTTACCTTAACCATGGTAGTTACTATGGCTTCATGTTGGGTGTTTAGCGTAGGACTGGGATATATTCTTGCCGTAACCTGCGATATGGGACTAATGGGATTCTGGATTGCTCTTGTTGCCGATGAGCTTGTTCGTGCTATATATACCGCTCTTCGCTGGAAATCTAATCGTTGGGCAACCAAAACAAAAATATAAAAATGTTAAAATAAATTTATAAAATATAAAATCTGCAATAAGGTGATTTTTCGCTTTATTGCAGATTTTCATTTTTATATTATTCTAATTTAAAACTATAAAAAACTTCCGATAACCCTAACCGAGTTACCGGAAGCAAAAATATTTTATTTGATTTTATCTTTTAGGATAGCCTGCTCTGTAGGTGGCAACAAGATTATCCATATCGTTATCCCAGTCATAGTCTACAATGGCTCTTGTGACAGGGTCGGCGTCAAACCATTCCACTATGCGTTTGGCACCCTCTTCAAAGGAAATTTTGCAAGCAAAATCGGGAACGAATTTCTTAATCTTGCTATTGTCAAACACGGCACTACAGGAATGATCTCCCAACAAACCATCACGAAGGTCGGGATTCCATTCTCCCAAATAGTCGGAAGCAATGTGGATTAAATTTGCCTCTACACCGGCGGCGTGAGCCAAATAGGTATAGATGCGGTCCCAGTCCAAAACCTCATCGGTGGTGATATGGAAAGCCTCACCAATGGTGTCGGGATTACCGCAAAGGCCTACAAGACCACGACCGAAGTCATCGGTATGGGTGATGGTCCATAAAGATGTGCCGTCACCGTTAACCACAATAGGCTTGCCCTTACGCATACGATGAATCAAGGTGTAAGGGTTCTTGCGGCTGTTTAATGAGAGAAGTGGATGAAAATCGGAATATGTAAGAGAAGGACGTACGATAACACCAGGGAAGCCCTTTTCGATGTGGCGACGAAGAGTATTCTCAGCAGCCAATTTGTTGCGTGCATAGGCACTATGAATATTGCCCAGAGGGGCGTCCTCAGTAACAACGTATTGGGGGAGTGGCTTTTTGTAAACGGTGCCCGATGAGATAAAAATATACTGCTTAGTATGGCCTGTGAAGATGCGAACAGCCTTTTCCATGGCAGCTGCATTCATAACACGGAAATCTATTACGCTGTCAAACACCATATCGCCGATAGCAGCCTTGGTGGCGGCCTCGTCGGTGTAGTCAGCACTCAGGATTTTAGCCCCGGGAAGGACACGGTCATTGCTGTTGCCACGGTTTAGAAGATATAATTCATATCCGCGTGCGAGAGCTTCAGCTTGGGCACCGGAACTAGTAACACCGGTACCGCCGGTGATTAAAATTTTCATTGAGAGTCTTCCTTTCAAATTAAGAAATTTTCATATAACGCATATTATTGTGTGCTATTGTTACACACCAATCTCCATGATGATTTCCATGCCTTCGCCGGATTTCATCAACTCGATTCCCTTATCAAGCTCTTCCAAAGGAAGCACGTGGGTTACAAGGGGATCTAGATTTAACATTCCGGTCTCAAGAACGGTAATGGCTTGAGCCATAGAATCGTTGATGATGAAAGAACCCATAACGGTGAGTTCCTTGTTTTGGATGGGGCTGAAGCTCCATCCCTCTTCAGCGGTTCTGGGACCTGCGAAGCATAAAACGGTACCACGATATTCGGCATAGTCAATGGCAGTAACCAACTGTCTGCCGGCGGCATCAATACAGAAATTAGCACGACGACCCCATTTTTCTATTAGTTTTTCTTTCACGTCGGGGCCTGCTGCATAAACGTCAAATCCAAGCTCGCGAGCAATAGCCATACGATTTTCTTTTACCTCCACACAAGCTACACGGGCACCGGAAGCACGTGCTAACTGTGCAAAGAGCAGACCGATAGGACCGCAACCGAATACAACACAGGTATCACCGGGAGTGATGTTGAGTCTGGAGAAGCCGTTCATAGCACAGGATAATGGTTCTGCGAAAGCGGCATGGTTTAGAGGAACTTCCTTAGAAATAGGGAAGGCCAAGAATTCGTTGGTCTTTACATACTCGGCAAAGCCACCATCTACGGTAAGACCCATTAGCTTCATATTTTCGCAGTGGTTACGATAACCGGCACGGCATGATGGACATTTGCAACAGTAGGAATTGGGGTTAACTACTACTCGTTGACCAACACTTAGTCCGGTAACACCGGAACCAATCTCTACAATCTCACCTACTAATTCATGACCTAAGATTTCACCACGAAGGTCTTTGCCTGCATATTCCAAAAGGTCGGAAAGAATTGCATCGGTACCGCATATGCTACATACCTGCACCTTAATTAGCACCTCGTCCGGCTCGGTGATTTGTGGTTTTGCCACCTGTTCTACCTCAAAATGGCCAACACCTTTCAAAAGTGACGCACGCATTGTTTCTGACATAAATATACCTCTTTTCTACCGAAAAAAATCGGATTTAATATAAGATTTGCTAAACGCAACTGTGCGTAGCAATTTATTTTAGCTTTACTTAGTAAAGCACCAATATATAATATATCACTGCACGGTTTTTTTGTCAATATTTTCAAGAACAAAAACATATTTAATAATAAATATGCAAAATTTAATCTTGAATTATTCTATATATAGTAGTATAATGTATTATGTATAAATTTATGTTTTTGTGGAATTATAGCTTATATGGTTTAATCTCTTGAAAGGTGAGCGGCTATGATTTCAAAAGAGCATAAAAATAAAATTAAATCAGGGCAAGAATCTATTTCGGGTGTTTCGGGCGAACAGCTTGAGCAAATAGAAAAAACAGGTTCGGTTACGCCCAAGGGTTCGAAATACGTTATTCATTGTCTTACGGTTGCGGGTGAGATTGAGGGGCATATTCAACTCCCGCAAGGAACAAAAGCAACAAGGTACGAGCATATTATCCCTCAGTTGGTAGCAATTGAGGAGGACCCCGAGGTGGACGGAATGCTTGTGGTTTTAAATACCGTAGGCGGTGACGTTGAGGCAGGTCTTGCCTTGGCGGAGCTTATTGCGGGTATGAAAAAGCCTACCGTATCTCTTGTTCTTGGCGGCGGGCATTCCATTGGCGTGCCTTTGGCGGTGGCATCGGACAAATCTTTTATTGTACCCTCAGCCACTATGACCATTCATCCCGTTCGTACAAGCGGACTTGTTTTGGGTGTTCCGCAAACCTTAAATTATTTTGAGAAAATGCAGGAGCGGATAACAAGATTTGTAACGTCAAATTCCTCGGTTACCGCCGAAAAGCTTTATGAGCTTATGATGAATACCGGCGAGCTTGCCACCGATATGGGGACCGTTCTTTGCGGTGATGATGCTGTGAAAATTGGACTTATTCACAAGGTTGGCAGTCTTAGTGATGCTATTGATTGCCTTTATGATTTAATTGAAAAAAGTAAATAATTTGGCGACTAAAATCGCCTTTAATACATAAAAAGGAAGTTTTTAAATGGCTACAAAAGGAGCAAAAAAAGGAAGCAGAGCACCCCAAAAGGGTAAGCAGCAAACAAAAAAGCGTAGTGCAACCGCTACCGAAATAAAAAAGCAACGCGAACAGGCAATGGAGCAGACTGTCACAGGCGGTCAGTTTAAAGGAATTGTGCTTTTTGCCGTCGCAATACTTGTGTTGTTTTTGGTATTGATTGAGGGCGAAAGCCTTTGGAAAAGCGTACATAATTTTCTTTTTGGAACCTTTGGTATTTGCGTTTATGCGTTACCGTTTTTTATAGGTTTCATTGCTATTTTTTCGGCAATGGGAAAAATGGCTTCATCCGTTACGGTTAAAACGGTTGAATCATCCTTAATGGTTCTCTTTTTAGGTGCGGCAATAGATATTTTTTCGTCATATCCTGCCGATTTAACCTTTAAGCAACATCTTGATATGGCCTATGATCGTGGTGTTAGCGGTGGTGGATTTTTGGGCGCTTTAATAGGCGAGCCCATAAATATGCTTTGCGGCACCGTGGGAGCAGGGGTTATAGTTTGTCTTGTGATTTTTGTGTTGTTTATGTTCCTTACAGGCATCACCCTTATTGGTTTGTTTATGGGTGTTTCCAAGCCTGTAAGAAAGGTTAGGGAAAAAGCGGTAGAAAATCACGAAAATCAGGGTGACAAAGAATCACAACCTAAAAAAGAAACTAAGAAAAAGCGTCCCGTTACTGATATTCCCGTCGATGATATTCCCGAGGAAGTAAAAATTCCCGATTCCTTGGATGAAAAGGGCAAAAAGCTTATAGACGTTTATCATAACGAAAGCTTTGAGCCGGATAACTCAAACGTTGATGATAGCGTGTTTTCCGGTGCCTCTGCCGATGGGGAGATACCGCCCTCAATACCCGAGGTTATTGCGGCGTCGGATGGGGGAATAGAGGATGTTTATTCAAGCTCCAACGCTGAAGGACAAGAGGTTAAAGCAAAACCCGTTAGTGATGGCGAAATTAAAGATTTCTCTAATGAGATTATAGATAATTCTGAAGCTATAGATGAGGAAGAATATAAATTCCCTCCCGTAAGTCTTTTGAAAGAAAACGCCAAAAAGGGTAGCGCTTCGGGCGAAAAAGAACTCAAGGCTACCGCCGAAAATCTTGTTAACGTGCTTCGCAGTTTTGGTGTTGAAACAAGAATCGTGGACGTTACAAGAGGTCCTACAGTTACAAGGTACGAACTTCAACCATCAGCAGGCGTTAAAATAAGCAAAATCACCTCCTTGGCAGATGATATTGCCCTTAACCTTGCATCGGCAGGCGTTCGTATTGAGGCACCTATTCCTAACAAAGCGGCAATCGGTATTGAGGTTCCAAACAAGGCAACGTCCATGGTAGGAGTTCGCGATATTATCGAAACCGTAGATTTTATGACGGCAAAAAGCAAGCTTACCGCCGCACTGGGTAAGGATATATCAGGCACTGCAATTTTAACCGATATTGCAAAAATGCCTCATGGACTTATTGCAGGTTCTACCGGTTCGGGTAAATCGGTTTGCATCAACTCAATTATTATAAGCCTTTTATATAAAGCCACACCGGATGATGTAAAATTACTTATGATTGACCCCAAGGTTGTTGAACTTGGAGTTTATAACAGCATACCACATCTTTTGGTTCCGGTTGTTACCGACCCAAGAAAGGCGGCTGCCGCTTTAGGTTGGGCAGTTCAGGAGATGGAAAAGCGTTACCGTCTTTTTGCCGAGTGCAACGTTCGTAATTTAGAGGGATATAATCACTTGGCCGAAATGAGTGACGATCTTCCTAAAATGCCACATATAGTAATTATTATAGATGAGCTTGCCGACCTTATGGCAACATCCTCAAAAGAGGTCGAGGATTACATTGCCCGTATTACCGCAAAGGCAAGAGCGGCAGGTATGCATCTTATTGTGGCAACCCAGCGTCCATCGGTTGACGTTGTAACGGGCGTTATTAAAAACAATATTCCTACACGTATAGCATTCTCGGTTTCCTCTCAAACCGATAGCCGCACCATTATAGATATGGGTGGTGCCGAGCGACTCATTGGTAGGGGCGATATGCTCTATTGCCCATTCGGTGCAAACAAGCCAACACGTATTCAAGGTTGTTTTGTTAGCGAGGAAGAGGTCGAAAGGGTTGTAGACTTCATTAAAAACGGTCAATCCAGCGATTACGATGAAACCATAAGCGAAGAAATTGAGCGTATGGCTGCCGCAAGTGGCAAGGATAAGGGGACCCGTGGCGGAGATGATTCGTCAGGGGATCGCGACCCTATGATAAATCAGGCAATAGAGTGCGTTATTGATGCGGGCAGAGCATCTGCTTCACATCTTCAAAGCCGACTGAAGCTTGGCTACGCACGTGCATCCAGAATTATAAATGAAATGGAAGAAATGGGTATTATCGGCCCCTATGAGGGTGCAAAGCCAAGACAGGTTCTTATAACTAAATCTGAATTTTTGGAAATGCAGGCCAGAAGCAGCGATATGGATGAATAAGCAAAAGGAGTGAATCAAAATGGGCTTTTTGCCGATAAATTTAAAAGAGGCTAATGAGCGCGGTTTTGATGTGCTTGATTTTGTTATTATTACGGGTGATGCATATGTAGATCACCCCAGCTTCGGCACCGCAATAATCTCAAGAGTATTGGAGGCGGAGGGATATAGCGTTGGTATTATCGCACAGCCTAATTTTAAAAATACCGACGATATTGCACGTTTTGGTGCCCCTCGACTTGCTTTTTTAATCAATGCAGGCAATATAGATTCTATGGTGGCACACTATACCGCCGCCAAAAGAAAACGTAGCGACGATGCCTATTCACCGGGCAATAAGGCGGGTCTTCGACCTGACAGAGCCGTTACCGTATACACTAAATTGGTGCGTGAGCGGTTTGGTAATGAAGTACCCGTTATCATAGGCGGACTTGAAGCATCCCTTCGCAGATTTGCCCATTATGATTATTGGAGTGATACCGTAATGCAGTCGGTTCTTACCGAATCGGGTGCAGATATCCTCTCCTTTGGAATGGGGGAGAACTCCACACGCCAGCTTGCCGAGAGGCTTGCAAAGGGTATTCATATATCAAAAATCACCGACGTTTTAGGAACTTGCTATAAAACCAAAAATCCGGAGGGTATCAACGGAATAATGTTACCTTCTTTTGAAAAGGTGGAGAGCAGCAAAGAGGCCTACGCAAACGCTTGTCGAGTGGAGTATGACGAGCAGGACGCAGTTAGAGGTAAAAGACTTATACAACTTCAAAAAAACGGTGAATATATAGTTCAAAATCCACCACAGCCACCTCTTACCACTAAGGAAATGGACGAGGTTTACGCACTCCCCTTTGAACGCACCTATCATCCATCTTACGAAAAACTTGGCGGAGTTCCCGCTATATTAGAGGTGGAGTTTTCAGTAACCCATAACAGAGGTTGCTTTGGTGCTTGCAATTTTTGCTCCATAGCCTTCCACCAAGGCAGACAAATTAGCGTAAGAAGTAAGGAATCGGTTTTAAAAGAGGCCGAGCTTTTAACTAAAAAACAAGGCTTTAAGGGTTATATTCATGACGTGGGCGGACCCACCGCCAATTTCCGCGGCCCCTCTTGTGATAAACAGGCAAAGGTGGGACTGTGCAAGGGCAAAAAATGTCTGGCACCAACACGTTGCCCCGCCCTTAAAGTGGACCATACCGAATATCGGGATTTATTAAAAGAAATGCGAAAAATCCCTAAAATTAAAAGCATTTTTATCCGTTCGGGAATACGTTATGATTATCTTATCGCCGATAAGGATGAATCATTTTTTAAGGATTTAGTTCGCTATCACGTAAGCGGACAGTTAAAGGTTGCGCCCGAGCATTGCTCTGCCGCCGTTTTAGATAAAATGGGTAAACCTCATATAGAGGAATACCTTAAATTTCAAAAACGTTTTTATGAACTTACTAAGGGTATGAATCTAGAACAGTATTTGGTGCCCTATCTTATGTCAAGTCATCCGGGCAGCACCCTTTCAGATGCCGTAGAGTTGGCAGTATTTCTTAAAAAACAGGGAATACATCCAAGACAGGTGCAAGATTTTTATCCTACACCGGGTACCATTTCAACCTGTATGTTCTATACCGAGCTCGACCCCTATACAATGAAAAAGGTATACGTTGCCAAAACTCATGAAGAAAAACAAATGCAACGTGCCTTGCTGCAGTATTTCAAGCCTGAAAATCGTGCCATTATTGAAAAAGCCCTTAGAATATCGGGCAAAACAAGGTATATGGGTAATACACCCGAGTGCCTTATACCCGCCCCCGCAGGCTTTAATCGCAAGGGAAATTCAAAGGTTAAAAATTCAAGACAAAATACCAGAAAAAAAGGCGGAAATAAATGGGAGCCCACCAAAAAAAGAAGAAAATAAAAAAGAAAATCCTATTAAATTTGTTTATAGTTTTTCTTATTATTCCTTTGTTTTTGGAGTTTTTTCCTGCCAAATATAACAATGACTATTCCCTTGGTCAACGGTTAATCGACCTTTGTTTTGGAAAGATTCAAACAAATGAGGATTACGTAGAGTTTATTAATGTCGGTCAAGGGGACAGCACCTTAATAAAAAGTGATGGCTCAGCGGTTTTAATAGATTTTGGTATAAAAAGCGATAATAATAAAATCTATACCAATCTATTAAAATATGGCATTAAAAGTTTAGATCTTGCGGCAATTACTCACCACCATATGGACCATATGGGAGATTTTTTAAATCTTGCCGAAAAAATTAAAATAGAGCGGCTTTTAATAAATGATAATACGGCTGAAGATGGTGAAAGTGAATTTTATAAGAGGATAATTCAAGCTGCAAAGAAAAACGGAACTGAAATTATCTCACCTATGGCGGGAAAGGTTTTTGAATTTGGCAATGCAAAACTTAAAATTTTAAGCAGTTGCGATTTTGCCGAGGAAGAAAATAACCGTTCCATAGCTTTAATGCTTACTATTTGCGGTAGCAAAATACTTTTCACAGGGGACGGTGAACTTGAGTTTGAAAAGGCCCTCTCCCAAAGGGTGAATATTGATTGTGACATCCTTAAAATGGGACATCACGGCTCAGCAAGTTCATCCTCTACCCAGTTTTTAAAAGCCGCCTCTCCTAAGTATGCAGTAGCCTCTTGCGGATATGATAATTTATACGGTCATCCCTCTGATTTGGCAATCGAAAGGGCTAAAGAACAAGGCGCTGTGTTACTGCGAACCGACTTGGACCGCAATATTAAATTTGTTTTTAATAATAAAAATAATACCTATATAGTGAAAACCGAAAGAGGAAAAGTGTATGATAATTATTGATAGATTTGAGGGAGAATTTGCGGTTGTAGAGGATAACGGAATTATGAAAAATATCCCCAAAAATTTGCTAGAGGACAATCTTACAGAGGGCTCTGTTATTGTAAAAGTAGGGGAAAGATATTTTTTAGATAAAGAAAATTCTGCAGCCCGACGCAACAAAATGGCCGAGCTGCAGAAAAAATTGTTTGGAAATTAGTTTAATTGCTAACCTCGTGGGTGGTGTGTTCACTTCTGAAGAGTAGTGAAATGCACCAAACTGCGGCAAGACCAACGGCGGTATAAATTATTCGGCTTAGCATTGCATCCTGCCCACCAAAAAGCCAGGCTACAATATCAAAACCAAAAATGCCAATGCTACCCCAGTTAAGGCCGCCGATTATAGCAAGAATCAAACAAAATTTATCAAGCATATTATTCACTCCTTTGTTTTTAGTTTGTTTCAAAAAACAAAAAATATACAAAAATAAAATTTAAATTTTCAAAAAAAGAAAGGAAAATTATTATGAAAAAGAATCAAATTCTTGCCTTCGATTTTGGTGCTTCAAGCGGACGTGCGATGCTTTCCAGAATTGAAAACGGCAAAATGGTAATTGAGGAAATCCATCGTTTCTCTAACGATCCCGTTTTGGTAAACGGACATCTTTATTGGGATGTGCTTCGCCTTTTTCACGAGATAAAACAGGGTATCTCTAAAGCTACTAATGCAGGCGGCTTTGATAGTATTGGTATTGATACTTGGGGCGTAGACTACGGTCTTTTGGATGCTGATGGTCAGCTTATCGGCAACCCCTATAACTATCGCGACGTTCGCACCGAGGGTATGCAGGATGAATTTTATAAGCTTATGCCCAAGGAGGAGCTTTATGCCGAAACAGGTATTCAGCAGGTAGATCTTAACACCGTTTATCAGCTTATGGCAGCGGTGAAGTATCGTCCTCAAGATTTAGCTCAGGCAAAAACACTCCTTTTAATGCCTGACCTTTTTGCATATTTCTTAACCGGTGCAAAAAGAATTGAGTACACTAATGCTTCCACAACCGGTCTTTTAGATCCTCATACCAAGGATTGGAATGAAAAGGTTTTAGGTGCACTTGGCCTTAAAAAAGAACTTTTTGGTGAAATCATTAAACCCGGTGAAATCTATGGTAATCTTCTTCCCGAAATCTGCGAGGAGCTTCATTGTGACAGCGTTCCCGTTATTGCTGTTGCCACTCACGATACCGCCTCGGCAGTTGCATCCGTTCCTACTCAGGAGAAGGATTACGCTTACATCAGTTGCGGCACTTGGTCACTTTTTGGTACCGTTAATGATGAGCCTATTTTAACCGAGCAGTCCCGTCAAATCGGTTTTACTCACGAGGGTGCTTCTGATGGAAAAATCCGTTATCTTAAAAACATTATGGGACTTTGGCTTATTCAGCAGTCACGCCAAGAGTGGAAGCGTCAGGGCTTAGATGTTTCTTTTGATGAAATGGAAAATGCCGCAAAGGGTGCGGAGCCTTTCAAGTGCTTTGTAGACCCCGATGCTAAGGATTTTGTTGCCCCGGGTAATATGCCTAAACGCGTGCAGGAGTTCTGCCGTCGTACAGGTCAGTACGTTCCTCAAGATATGGGTGAAATCCTACGTTGTATCTATCAGAGCCTTGCGTTTAAATATCGCTATGCAACCGAAATGCTCGAGAAACTTATAGGTCATAAGCTTCCCGTAATTCATATGATTGGCGGTGGCATTAAAGATCAACTTCTTTGCGGTATGGCTGCCGATTACTGCCAAAAAACCGTTATGGCAGGCCCTGTTGAGGCTACCGTTACAGGTAATGCCGCTGTTCAGTTTATGTCGGTTGGCGAGTTTAAGGATTTAAATGATGCCAGAGCCGTTATTAAAGAAAGCTTCCCCATTAAAACCTACGAGCCCGATACTTCTTTAAACCTTGATGCCCATTTTGAGGAGTTTAAAAAGTATATTGGTAAATAAGTAGCTTAATTTTAATACATTTGTAAATTTTAATTATAAGCGAATAAGGCTTCCTTGTTTTTAAAAACGAGGGAGCCTTACTGTTTTTATTCTTATTATAGAATTATTTTTAAAAATGGACATTTGGTACAAATAATAGTCAACAAAGCATATTGCATTTTGAGTTTTGTGGCGGTATAATTAAAAAAATCATATTTAAATTGGAGGCTCTTAAAATGGCTGAAATTAAATATCCTGTTTTGGAAAAAAACGATGATAAAAGAGTAGTGAAGGTGCCTTTAAGGGAATACACTTTTGAGAAATCTTGCTTTCCCACCTCGGTTAAATCAATGGGGCAAGAGATTTTGAGTTCACCTATTCGAATAGTTTGCAAGGCAAATCAAAAGGACCAAGTCTTTGAGCCTGCCGAGGTTTTCGTTACCGATTACAAAGAGGATACCGTTAATCTGACCGCCACCATGGAAAGTGAAGTGTTTTTTATTAACACCAATACGCGTGTGGAGGAGGATGGAGCATCCTTTGTTGATATGAGCCTTATGCCAAGAGGTCTTACCGTACCACAAATGTTCAATTTGGAGCCCCGTGTGTTCCACAGAAGGGTTGTAGATAATCTGTGGCTCGAAATTCCCATAAAAAAGGAATGTGCCACCTACTATTCGGTGCCTATGTATACCCATGTTTATGGGGACATTGAATATCGTGATACCGATAAGGGAGAGCCTTGGCAGATTTCCTGGTCGGGGCTTGTTCCCAATACGGGATTCACCTCAACCTTTGCAAGCCAAATTATGCTAGCTAATGATGACGTTGGATTTGGTTTGTTCTTTTATAGTGATGAGCATTGGAACGTGAAGGATGATAAAAAAGCCTTTGAGGTAGAGGTGACCGAGGATGAGTGCATTTTGCGTATTCATCTTTTGGATGGCGAGCCTGACCTTTGGAGAGGGCATACTACTGATGACGGTTCAATGTGGTTACACCCAATTTCTTTCCGATTTGGTTTTTCGGCTACCCCTTACCATGAACTTGCTCCTGCACCCTTTACCGAAAAAGCACTTCATATAGATTGCTTTAAAAAGGTACTTAATAATTATGAGGAATTTTTATCTGCTCCCGTTGTGGAGGGAGATTTTGAAATTGGTTTTGACCGCCTTAAAAGGCTTGGTGTAGAGGTTTTATACATTCACGAAAAATGGAACGATATTCAAAACTCTCCCATATTAACCGACCGAACAAAGGAAAGGGCTAAATATATAATAAGCGAATGTCATAAACGGGGAATAAAAGTAATTCCTTATTATGGCTTTGAAATCTCCAGCCTTTCACCATATTTTGGAAAATACGGAAATAAATGGAAGAGGGTGGCAGAGCCTGAAACACCTGATAAATCTTATAATTGGAACAGATGGCCGGGACAAAGAGCTCTACACGTTTGTATGGATAGTGATTGGGCAGATATATTTGTTGAGGGTGTTATTAAGGTTATTGAGGAATTTGGATTTGACGGTGTTTACCTCGATGGTACAATGATGCCTGTGCCATGTGCCAATGAAGCACATGGTTGTGGATATACAGATATGTCGGGCAAAAGGCATCTGACCTATTCTCAAGACGGCACCCGCAAGGTTATAAAGGGTATTTATAAATACGTAAAAGAGCATGGCCTCATTATGAATTGCCATTGCAACGGTACTATGAATCTTGCCGCAATTAGCTATTGCACTTCGGTTTGGGAGGGCGAAACTTTCCAAAGTCCCTTGCTTCATGGCGGAATTACTAAAATGCCGGGCGGTCATTTAAGAATGATTTTTGGCAGTAAGCATTTTGGTGTACCCGTTTATTCCCTTTGCTATTCTAATGATCCCGTTTGGACCTATCATAACGCCATAGCAACTCAGCTTCTTCACAATTCTATGCCAAAGCCCGTTGATATTGGGGCTCCCTTAGAGGAAACTTCAAGGGTTTGGAAGGTTTACGATGCTTTCCCCATGGCTGAGTCTAAGTGGAAACCATATTATACCGATAATGGCGTTACCACCTCAGACAAAAGGGTAATGGTAAGCTATTACGATGCAGGCAGTAAAATTTTGGCAGTAGTAGCAGGCACCGAAAAGGGAATTGAAAGTGACGTAACCGTTGATTTTAGCGGTATAGGTGCAAAAAATCTTACCGATGCATTTACAGGTGAAAAAATTTCCGACGGTTCATCTTACACCGCAAGGGTAGATGGCTTTGAGTTCAGACTTATTTTAGCAGATAAATAAATTATTCGATGGGGTGCTTAGTATTTTAAGCACTTCATCTTTTTATATTTTTAAGGGATTTGTAATTATCATAAAATTCTGTGTAGCTAATATCTGTTTCGCAGTTTCGCTTTAAAAACTTGTAGCTTTCGGGGGTGCATTCCTTCAAAAATTTAACGCACAACTCCTTTATAACGTAACAGTAATAGGATTTTCTTTCATCTGACGGATTTAGTTCGCTTGTAAGAATTTCCCCTAAAGAAGCACCATACACTAAAAGCTTTTCGTTTTCCGCTATAATTTTTTTGTTTTTTGCAGGACTTGGGAGTCCGTAGGGAGTATCAATCTCAACCCCGCCTAAATAATTTATAGTGTTTTCAAATCCGGTGATATCAAAGGTTATCTGTCGGGTGTTTTTTTCGTTAGCAGAAAGGTTTTCATTATGGGTTACCAATAATTTTTGATTAGTTTCAGATATTTTCAAATTAAAGGCAACAGGGCAGTTTTCAATTTTTATAAAAAGGCTAACCTTTGGCATTTCTATTGTTGGTGAGTAGGGGACGGAGGAGTTGGTTTTTGCTACCATCTCGCTTTTATTTCCTTTGGGTATAAAAAGGTAAGACATAACCGCAAAAAACATAAAAAAGCATATTAAAAGGCTTATGAAACCTGTTAGAATATAATTGGTAAAATTTTTCATAATTTCTCCTGTAATGCATTTTTGCAGATAATTAAAGGTTTTGCTTATATTTTTGTAGAAAAAAACAAAAAATATTCGGTTAAAATGTAAAAAAACACTTGCAGACTTGATTTGATTATAGTATAATAAAGTAAATTATGACCATCTTTTGGAGGCACAATATGAACGAATTAACTTTATCAAGCTTAATAGGTATACTTAAAAAGAGTATTATCTATATTGTAATAGTTGCATTTTTATTTGCAGTAGGTGCGTACTGTTTTTGTAAATTCATCGCAGTACCAACGTATCAGTCCAGAACATCCTTTATTGCTGCTAACGGTGGCTTGAATCCTGAAAGCATAATAAATGCTGATGAAACAAACAGTTCCGGCGTTTCATCAGGAGTTCAGATTGAAACTGCGGATATTTCGGTATCCAGAAACCTTCTTAATACCTATGTAAGTTTATTTAAAACAAGAAACTTCTACGTAATGCTACAAGAAAAATGCCAAAGCTACGGTTTGCCCTATAGTCCTGATGCACTTCGCGGAATGGTTGGTGTTGCACGTAGATCTGAGGACGAATTGTTTATAGATTTTACCGTTACCTGCACTAATAAAGAGCATGCTGTAATTATTGCTAATGCGGTGTATGAAACAGGCGGTAAGTATATTTCTACAATACTACCTGCAGCTTACGTTATGCCCGTTGAGGATTCAGCCGGCAGAGCTTACCAAAACTATCCTACCACTATGTTTACTGTAGTTGTTTGGGCATTTCTTGGTGGCGTGTTAGTATTTATCATTGCCTTTATTATAAATTTCTTGGATAAAACTATTAAAGGCGAAAAAGATTTTTCGGAAAATTACGATATTCCTATTTTAGGTAATATTCCCAACTTTAAGGCGGCTGCCAGAGAGGAGAATAAATAAGGTATGAAAAAGGCTACAATTTATTATAAATCCAAAAGCTATTATGATGAGAAAAATATAGAGCCCGCTAACAGAACGGTGCCCTTTGCCGTTGTTGAATCATATAAAGCCATAAGAACAAATTTAATGTTTTTGCTTTCTCAAACCCGCAGTCATACCTTTGAGATTTCGAGTTCACTTCCCGGTGAGGGTAAATCTTCTTGTGCAGTTAACCTGGCCATAGCCTTTTCTCAGTTGGGCAGCAAAATTTTGCTTATAGACGCCGACCTTAGAAAACCTTCCGTTTATCGTAAACTTCGTTTACAGAATTCTAAAGGTTTAAGTTCCGTTTTGGTTGATTTTTGTACCTTTTCGGAAGCGGTTATGCAGATTAACACAAACTTTGACGTTTTGCTTTCAGGCCCTATTCCTCCCAACCCCTCTGAATTATTGGGTTCTGAGCAGATGACTCGTTTGCTTGATTCGGTTAAGGATAAATACGATTATATTATTATCGATACTCCCCCCATAAACGTTGTTTCGGATGCAGTTGTTTTAGCTGCTAAAACTGAGGGTATTGTTATGGTTGTTCAAGATAAGAAAACAACCCATGATGAATTCAAAAAAGCGGTTTCATCCCTTAGCTTTGCAGACGCAAGACTCCTTGGTGTAGTTCTTAACAGTAGTGCCGAGAAAAACGCCAAATACCCAACAAAATCCCATCGTTATCAGTATTAGTTTATGTTTACCGATATTCATACACATATACTTCATAGTATAGATGATGGACCGGAGTCATTTGATAAAACCAAAGAGCTTTTGAATAAGTCTATTCAAAACGGCGTGGATAAAATCGTGGTTACACCTCATTTTTACGCCGAAAAGCACTCTTTGAATGAGCGGCTTAAAACCTTAAAGGAACGGTATTCAAATCTTAAGGAATTTATATCTCAAAACAAATTGCCCCTTTCCGTTTTAAGTGGTTTTGAGGTCAGATATTTTAAAGGAATTTCCCATATTGAAGATTTAGACAAGCTTTGTATAAACCAATCAGGAAATTTATTGTTAGAACTTGCACCTTTGCCAATCACCGAAGACCTTTTGGACGAGATTTTAGATATGAGGTATGCAGGGTACAACGTAATCCTTGCACATATTGAGCGATACACTAAAATACCCGGTTTTAAGTTGCTGAAGCCTCTTATTACACAGGGCGAAGTGGTTGCACAGTGTAACGGTGCTTCATTTATATCAGGCACCTTCCAGCGTGCCGCATATAAGCTTTTAAAAGAGGGAATGGCATCGGTCATTGCAAGCGATACCCATTCTGTGGACCATCGTCCCCCAAACTTAAAAGAGGCTTATGATGCAATTGAGAAAAAGTTTAACTCTCGTGTAAAAAAACAGTTAATTTTCAAAGCTGACGAGCTATTTGATGGCTTTGTGAGAAAATAAAACAGGAAGGAAGAACTTTGTGCCAAAAATTAAATTGCGTATAAAATCCCTAAGGATACCGCTAATCTTTGTGGCAGATATATTACTTATAACACTTTCCTTTTTTGCAGTCTATAGTTTTGCTTCTCAAAGAGATGGAACGAGTCAAGGCTTCTCCGATATTATATTGTCGGGTGGTTGTTACGTTTTAATAACAGCGGCTAGTTTGTTGTTGTTTGGATGTTATAAAAGAGACGTTCTTGCAAAACTCTCCCAATCAATAATAAGACTTGCTGTTTCTTTTGTGGTTTCCCAAACCACTTGCTTCTTACTTTTTGATAACAGTTCGTTTTTCAAAATAAAAATGAGAATAGGAATGTTGATTTTAGCTCTCTCGGCTTCCTGTTCGGTTTTTGCTTTGCACATTATTCAAGAGGTTCTCAGAACTCATTTCTTGAAGAAGCTTGAGGTACAGCCAACAACCACACCTACTCTTATCGTTGGTGCCGGATTTACGGGTAAGATGGTTTATAACGAGCTTATCAACGATAAAAATAGCGGACTTACTCCCATTTGCTTTGTTGATGATAGCCGAGAGCTTATTTCTAAAAAGGTTTGCGGACTTGACGTTTACGGCCCCGTAATGCTATTACCTGAGCTTTGCAAAAAACATAATATCAAGATGATAGTCTTTGCGATTCCCTCCTGTCCTTCTGAAAAAAAAGCTCGTATTTTGTCTATGTGCAACAGTACGGGTTGTGATATAAGAATAATCCCGTCGGTTGACGAGCTTCAACATGGTACCGCCTTTTTCAAGCAAGCTCGCACCATTAACGTTGAACAGTTGTTAGGCAGAGATGCAATAAATATTGAAAATGATCAGGTTTCCCAAAATTTGCGTGATAAGGTTTGTCTTGTTACGGGTGGTGGCGGTTCAATAGGCTCGGAGCTTTGCCGTCAGATTGTTTTAATGCAACCCAAAAAGGTTGTTATCGTTGATATTTATGAAAATAACGCCTATGACATACAGCAAGAACTTATCCGTCAGGGATATGCTGCCAGCATTTGCGTAGAAATCGCTTCGGTTCGTGATAAAAAGAAAATGAGCCTCCTTTTTGAAAAATATCAGTTTGATATAATTTTCCATGCGGCGGCACATAAGCACGTTCCTTTGATGGAAACAAATCCCGAAGAGGCAATTAAAAATAACGTTATGGGTACATATAACGTTGCTCATTTAGCCCATAAGTTTAACGTTAAAAAAATGGTGCTTATTTCTACCGATAAGGCTGTAAATCCCACCAACGTTATGGGTGCAAGTAAACGTGTTTGCGAAATGGTAATGCAGTATATGGCACAAACCCATTTAAACACTAAGTATACCTCTGTGCGTTTTGGTAACGTGTTAGGTTCAAACGGTTCGGTTATTCCCCTTTTCACCAAGCAAATTGAGGCGGGTGGTCCTGTAACCGTTACACACCCTGATATTATTCGTTATTTTATGACAATTCCCGAGGCAGTTTCCTTGGTTTTGGAAGCAGGTACAATGTCTACCGGTGGTGAAACCTTTGTTTTAGATATGGGCGAGCCGGTTAAAATAGTTACTCTTGCTGAAAATCTTATTAAAATGTATGGCTACGAGCCATATAAAGAAATGCCTATAGAGTTCTGTGGTTTAAGAAAGGGTGAAAAGCTTTACGAGGAGCTTTTACTCAGTACAGAAAATCTAAAGGAAACACATAATAAGAAAATTTTTATTATGGATCAGGGAAATATCGATTGCGATAATTTTAAAAGCCAGCTGCAAAATATTTTTGATTCTGCGACCCTTAATGATTCAAAGGCGGTTGTTGATGCACTTCACACAATTGTGCCGGAATTCAAAAATCCGGAAGAGGTAAACGGAATAAAAGCTACGGCTGAAATATACTTTTTAAAATAACAGCTTGCAAAAGCTGTTATTTTGCTTTAATTGCATAAATATGCAGAAATGCGTGTAAAAATATGCATAAATATGCAAAAGCTCACAAACTGTTGTCAAAGTGTACAAAAAGGGCGGCTTTTTAGGTCAAAAGCCTATATAATGTGGGATTTTTGATAAAAAATAAAAGAAAATTTATTAAAAAGGGTTGACAAATCATATTTTTTATTGCATAATTATACACGTGATTTGAATAATATTTCATTTGGAGGAATTTGAAATGAATAAACAAGATATTAAAAAGGTTGTTTTAGCATATTCGGGTGGTTTGGATACTTCCATTATCATCCCTTGGCTTAAAGAGAATTACAACAACTGCGAGGTTATTGCAGTGTCAGGCGACGTTGGTCAAGGTACCGAGCTTGACGGTTTGGAAGAGAAGGCTCTTGCTACGGGCGCATCAAAGCTTTACGTTCTTGATTTAAAACAAGAATACGTTGAGGAATATATTTGGCCTTGTCTTAAAGCAGGTGCTGAATATGAGCAGTATCTTTTAGGTACCTCTCACGCACGTCCTTGCATTGCAAAGGGTCTTGCAGAAATCGCTATCAAAGAGGGTGCAGACGCTATCTGCCACGGCTGTACCGGTAAAGGTAACGACCAAGTTCGTTTTGAGCTTACCTTAAAGGCTTTTGCCCCTGAGATGGCTATTATCGCTCCTTGGAGAGAGTGGGATATCAAATCAAGAGAAGAGGAAATTGAGTACGCTGAGGCACACAACATTCCCCTTAAAATAAATCGCGAAACCAACTATTCTAAAGATAAAAATGTTTGGCACTTATCTCACGAAGGTCTTGATTTGGAGGACCCCGCAAACGAACCCCTTTACAATAAAGAAGGCTTTCTGGAGATGGGCATTTCCCCCGAACAGGCACCTGACGTTCCTACCTATGTAAACATCCACTTTGAAAAGGGTGTTCCCACCGCTATTGATGGTGTAGAAATGAACGGTCTTGAGATTGTTGAAAAACTTAACGAACTCGGCGGAGCAAACGGCGTTGGACTTCTCGATATCGTTGAAAACCGTCTTGTTGGTATGAAATCCAGAGGTGTTTACGAAACTCCCGGTGGTGCAATTCTCTACAAAGCACATGAAATTTTAGAGATGATCACCCTCGATCGTGAAACCTCTCACTATAAAAAACTTGTTGCTCAAAAGTTTGGCGAACTTGTTTACAACGGTCTTTGGTTCACTCCTTTAAGAGAAGCCCTTTCCGCTTTTGTAGATGAAACTCAAAAAACCGTTACAGGTGACGTAAAGATTAAACTTTACAAGGGCAACATCATCAACGCAGGCGTTACCTCACCTTATACTCTCTATGATGAGAACGTTGCTTCCTTTGGTGATGACGGCGGCGCTTACGACCAAAAAGATTCTGCAGGCTTTATTAACCTCTTTGGTCTTTCTATTAAGGTTAAGGCATTGCTTGACAAACAAAGAGGCGAAAACTAATATTAAATCCAAGGCGACAAAGGGTGATAATGCCCTTTGTCGTATTGTACTTTGATTAAGGAGATTGTAAAATGCAACTTTGGAAGGGTAGATTTGAGAAAGAGCTTGACCCCAAAACCAACGATTTTAATTCCTCAATATCTTTTGATAGCCGTATGTTTAAAGAGGATATTGAAGGCAGTATTGCTCACGCAACAATGCTTGCAGCCCAGGGCATAATTACCTCTGAGGATTTAGGTGAAATTGTTGAAGGGCTTCGAAATATAAAATCTGAAATCGAAAAAGGTGAGCTTTTAATTGATCCAAACGCAGAGGATATTCACACCTTTGTTGAGGGTGAACTTACCGCCAGAATCGGTGCGGCAGGTAAAAGACTTCATACCGCTCGTAGCCGTAATGACCAGGTTGCACTTGATATTAGACTCTATCTCCGCAAAGAGTGTGAAGCACTTTACGCTCAACTTACAGAACTTATAGAAGTACTTACTAAAAAGGCTGAGGAGTATGCAGGTGCAGTAATGCCCGGCTATACCCACCTTCAAAGGGCACAACCAATCACCTTTGGTCATCATCTTTTGGCCTATGCAGAGATGTTGCTTCGCGATAAAGAGCGACTTACCGATGCCAAAAACAGAATGAACTATTGCCCTCTTGGTTCTTGTGCTTTAGCCGGCACCACCTACAATACAAACAGAGAAATGACCGCTAAGGATTTAGGCTTTTTTGGACCTATGCAAAACTCCTTAGACGGCGTATCTGATAGAGATTTTTGCATTGAACTTGCATCTACTCTTTCAATAATAATGGTACATCTTTCTCGTTTTTCTGAGGAAATTGTGCTTTGGGCATCCTTTGAATTCAAATTCATCGAGCTTGATGACGCCTTTTCTACAGGCTCTTCCATAATGCCTCAAAAGAAAAACCCCGATATAACCGAGCTTATCAGAGGTAAATCGGGCAGAGTGTTTGGTGATTTAACAACACTTCTAACAATGATGAAAGGTCTGCCTCTGGCATACAACAAGGATATGCAAGAGGATAAAGAGGCAATTTTTGATTGCTTTGATACCGTTAAAATGTGTCTTACCGCATTCATCCCCATGCTTGATACAATGACTGCACTCCCTGAAAATATGCGTAAAGCCGCAGCAGGTGGATTTATAAACGCTACCGATTGTGCAGACTATTTGGTAAGCAAAGGGCTCCCCTTTAGAGATGCTTACAAAGCAACCGGTGAGCTTGTTGCTCTCTGTATTAAAAAGGGCACTACTTTGGAAGACCTTCCTCTTGATGAATATAAAAATATTTGTGATATGTTCGATGAGGGTGTTTATAATGCCATCGATTTGGAAAAATGCGTAAACGATCGCACCTCTCTTGGTGGTCCCGCACCTCAAAACGTCCTTGCACAAGTAAAAAGAATTAAAGAAATTAACAAGTAACCAAGGTGATAAAATGACAAAAGTATTTATTGATGGCAGTCAGGGTACCACCGGACTTAAAATATTTGACAGGCTAAAAAACAGGGAAGACATTGAACTTATAACCCTCCCCGAAGAACTCAGAAAAGATACTTCGGCAAGAAAGGACGCCTTAAATGCGGCAGATATAGCCTTTTTGTGTTTGCCTGATGATGCGGCAAGAGAAGCGGTATCCCTTATTGAAAACGAAAACACCGTGGTTATAGATACGTCTACTGCTCATCGTACCAATGAAGATTGGGCATACGGATTTCCTGAATTATCGAATGAACTTAAAAATAAACTTATATCCTCTAAGAGGGTAGCTGTTCCGGGCTGTTACGCAAGCGGATTTATAGCATTGGTAAAGCCTTTGGTAGAAAATGGATTTATTGATGAAAATCAAGATATTTTTTGCCACGCTATTTCGGGCTACAGCGGTGCAGGTAAAAAAGGCATCGCACAGTATGAGGATGAAAACAGAGATAAAATGTTGGATGCCCCACGCGAGTATGCACTTACTCAAGAACACAAGCATTTAAAAGAAATGAAAATCATAAGCGGTCTTAAAAATGAACCCGTTTTCTCGCCCTATGTTTGTGATTATTTTTGCGGAATGGTTATGACAGTTCCCATTTTGGCTAAGGATTTAAAAAATGGCAAGACCACCGAAGATATTAAAAAACTATATGCCGAAAAATACATAGGCAATATTGTAAAATATAAAGAATCAATTGATGAAAACGGCTTTATTTCCGGTAATGCGATGGCAGAAAATGATGGTATGGAAATAACCGTTGCAGGTAATGAAAATAGAATTTTACTTATTGCTCGATATGATAATTTAGGTAAAGGTGCAAGCGGTGCAGCACTTGAATGTATGAACTTTAAAATGGGTCAAAACCCTGAATTTATGCTTAATATATAGGTTATAGGTGGAAAAATTATGGTAGATTTTATAAATGGCGGTATTACCGCTCCAAAAGGCTTTAAGGCAAGCGGTATTCACTGCGGAATCAGAAAAAATAAATCTAAAAAGGATCTGGCTTTAATCGTATCTGATGTTGAATGCGATGCGGCAGCAGTATATACTCAAAATTTAGTGTACGGTGCTCCCATTACCGTTACAAAAAATAACATTGCAGATGGCAAGGCAAGAGCGGTTATTTGCAATAGCGGTATTGCTAATACCTGTAATGCAGACGGTATAGAAAAAGCAGAGCTTATGTGTTCTCTCGCTGCTGATGCCCTGAATTTAAAGCCTACAGATTTTGTTGTGGCATCAACAGGCGTTATCGGTCAGCCAATAAATATTGAGCCTATTAAAAATGGTCTTCCTCAGCTTGTAAAGGAACTTAGCGTTGATGGCTCAAGCAATGCTGCCGAGGCAATTATGACAACCGACGTTGTTAAAAAGGAACTTGCCGTAGAGTTCACTCTTGGTGGCAAAACCTGTAAAATCGGTGCCATTTCAAAGGGTAGCGGTATGATTCATCCCAATATGGCAACCATGCTTTGCTTTGTTACTACCGATGCAAACATAACCTCTGAAATGCTTAAATCTGCACTTTTGGAAGTTGTAGCCGATAGTTTTAATATGCTTTCCATAGATGGTGACACCTCCACTAATGATACCGTGGCGGTTTTGGCTTCAGGTATGGCAGAAAATGTAAGAATAGAAGAAAAGAATGCCGATTACGCTTCTTTTGTTAAAGCACTTGCCGCTATATGCGAAAAGCTTGTTAAAATTATGGCTAAGGATGGCGAGGGTGCAACTAAGTTGGTAGAGTGCCAGGTAAGTGGAGCAAAATCCAAAGAGATTGCCAAGGTTTGTGCAAAATCTGTAATCTGCTCTTCCCTTGTTAAGGCCGCCATGTTTGGTGCTGATGCTAACTGGGGCAGAATTCTCTGTGCTTTAGGTTATGCAGGCGTAGAGATTGACGTAAACAAAGTAGACGTTTACTTTAAATCTGCAGGCGGCGAAATTTTAGTTTGCCAAAATGGTGCAGGTGTAGATTTTTCTGAAGAAAAAGCGAAGGAAATTCTTGTTAAGGACGAGGTTTATATAATTGTAAAACTTAACGATGGTGAATTTTCTGCTAATGCTTACGGCTGTGATTTAACCTACGATTACGTTAAAATCAATGGCGACTACAGAACCTAATTTTATACAACATAATATTAAATAAGAATTTTGGAGATTTTTTATGAATTTAACAAATGCAGAAAGAGCCGAGGTTTTAACTCAGGCACTTCCTTACATTAAAAGATATAACGGTGAAATTGTTGTTGTTAAATACGGCGGTAATGCTATGATTAACGAGCAACTTAAACAGCAGGTTATGGAGGATATAGTTCTTTTATGGCTTATTGGTGTTAAGGTTGTTTTGGTTCACGGCGGTGGCCCCGAAATCAATGATTTAATGGATAGACTCGGTAAAAAGCCTCAGTTTGTAGATGGACTTCGTGTTACCGATAAGGAAACCGTAGACATTGTTCAAATGGTTCTCGCAGGTAAGGTTAATAAAACCCTTGTAAACCTTTTAGAGATGAAGGGAGGCAAGGCGATGGGTATATCCGGTATGGATGGTTGCCTTATTGAGGCAGAGATTAAGGATGAACGTCTTGGCTATGTTGGTAGGGTTACAAACGTTAATATCGAGCCCATTAACGATCTCTTGGAAAAAGGCTATATTCCTGTTGTTTCTACCATTGGTTGCGATAAAGAGGGCAACGCCTATAATATAAACGGCGATACCGCAGCAGCATATATTGCAGGTGCACTGGGTGCTGAGCGTCTTATAATGATGACAGATATAGATGGCATTCTTCGTGATCGTCATGATCCTTCAACCCTAATTTCCGAGGTTACGTTGGATGATATTAAAAATCTTTGTGATGAGGGCGTTATTTCGGGCGGTATGATTCCAAAGGTTGATTGCTGCGTAGAGGCAATTCATAAGGGCGTTAAAAACGTAATTATTATGGATGGTCGTGTGCCTCATTCAATTCTTATGGAGATATTAACCGACGAAGGTGCCGGTACAATGGTAAAGGCGGAGTGAAATGCAAACTTTAACAAATAAAGATAAAACCTACGTTGCTAATACATATAATCGTTTTCCTGTAGAAATAGTGTCGGGTAACGGCAGTTATTTTTATGATACAAATGGCAAAAAATATATCGATATGGGTTCGGGTATTGGCGTTAACGCTTTTGGTACTGCCGATGAGGTTTGGAAAGAAGCCGTTATAAATCAGCTTGATAAACTTCAGCATACCTCAAACCTTTATTATACCGAGCC
>JAZSJA010000137.1:0-6624 GCA_045534095.1 Acutalibacteraceae bacterium
TTTAAAGAAAAGGTTATGCCCAAATACGTGGGCGACACCAGGGTGGATGTTCTTTTAAACAATACCGATTTTGGTGTAGGCGAATAGGAGTTAAATGATTATGAATGAAATTTTACTTATAGGCTCGATTTTTTTAATATACGGTACGATTTTGGTGGCATACAAACTTTTTGGTAAAACGGGACTTTACTCTATGACCATTATAGTGACAATTTTAGCCAATATAGAGGTGCTTATGATTGTAGATGCCTTTGGAATGGAGCAGACCCTAGGAAACGTGATGTTTGCGTCCACCTACCTTGTAACCGATATCCTGAGCGAAAATGAGGGCAAAAAATCCGCATCTCGTGCGGTTTGGATAGGTGTTTTTACCTCGGTTGTAATGCTTATTTTTACCCAGTACTGGTTGCTTTACTCTCCCGCCTCATCCGATTGGTCTGCTTCTCATATTGGTGCAATATTTTCTACAACCCCAAGACTTTTGGCATCAAGCTTTTTGGCCTACGTTATCTCCCAACGCTTTGACGTTTGGCTTTATCACCGTATTTGGGATTTTACTGCTAAAAAAACGGGCAGTACAGTTAAATTTCTGTGGTTTAGAAACAACTGTGCTACCCTTATTTCTCAAATTATAAACACTCTAATTTTTACACTTGTGGCCTTTGCCGGATGGTATGATACCAAAACCCTTATTTCTATTATGCTTTCAAGCTACCTTATTTTTGTTGTTACAAGTCTTGTGGACACGCCTTTTGTGTATCTGTCACGACTTATGAAGAAAAAAGGTATGATTAAAGAATAATTTATATTTCGGGCTTAAAGCAAGGCATAAATTCTAATTTAAAGAGATTTGCTTTGTGTCTTTTATCAATAATTTCTTTTTTGGCTTTATCTGCGATTTCACCTGTTCTGATGTATTTATCAAGTTCGGCGTAGGTAAAGCCTAAATTTTCTTCATCCGTTTTACCGCAAAGTCCGTCAATGGGGGTTTTTTCAACCAATTCTTCCGGTAAGCCCAAAAGGTGACCAATCTCTTTAACCTCGGTAACGGTGAGGAAAGAAAGAGGTGAAAAATCTCCAACCGAATCACCATAGCGAGTAGAGTACCCAACCCAATCCTCTGATAAATTGCAGGTATTAACAACCCTGCCGTTGCAGCTTTGTGATACGGCATAGAGGGTTGACATTCTTATTCTGGGGGGGAGATTTTGAATAGACTGTGGAGTGAGTTCCAACTCACCAGGCATATTTTTTACAAGCGAGTCAACACAGTCCTTGATGTTAACAACAAAGTGCTTTATGCCAAGATGGTTTACAAGCAGATGAGCCATATCGATATCATGTTGTTCGCCTTTGGGCATTAAAACTCCAATAACTCTATCCTTACCAAGTGCTTCAACGCAAAGAGCGGCGGCAATTGAACTATCTTTACCGCCCGAAATGCCTACAACGGCATTACAGTCGGGTCCGTTATTTTTAAAAAAATCTCTTATCCAATTCACACAATCATTTTTGATTTTTTGTGCATCAAACATACCGTGACCTCCACCAATTTAGTGAGAGCAACTCTCGCAATTGTGACAATCGTGCACCGGCTCGCCTAAAAAGGGTGTGGGATCAATTCCCTGCTTTTCGTAGTAATTACGAAGGGCAGCTTTTATTGCCTGCTCGGCTAAAACAGAGCAGTGGATTTTGTGTGCGGGAAGACCGCCCAAAGCCTCAACAACAGCCTTGTTCGAAAGCTCAATCGCCTTTTCAATGGGTTGACCTTTTATCATTTCGGTTGCTATGGAGCTTGTGGCAATAGCAGATGCACATCCATAAGTTTTAAATTTAACGTCCTCAATTATTCCATCTTTAATTTTAAGAAAGATTTTCATAATATCGCCACATTTGGCGTTGCCAACTTCACCTACGCCGTCGGCGTCAATTATTTCGCCCACGTTGCGGGGATTTGTAAAATGCTCCATTACCTGTTCGGTATACATAATTTTTCCTCCTAATTTTTCTCTTGTGACTTGATTCTGTCCCAAAGGGGAGACATACTGCGAAGTCTTTCTATGATTTCAGGGAGTACAGAAAGGATATAATCTGCATCCTCTAAAGTATTATCATCACTAAAGCTGAGTCTGAGTGAACCATGAGCAATTTCGTGGGGAAGGCCGAGACTAAGCAGAACATGACTTGGGTCTAATGAGCCTGAGGTACAAGCCGAACCGGAAGATGCGGCTACACCCTTTAAATCTAACATAAGAAGAAGACTTTCGCCCTCGATACCCTCAAAGCAAAGGCTTACGTTACCCGGTAGACGGTGAGCTCTGTCGCCGTTTACTCTACTGCGTTCTATTTTAAGTGCGCCTTCCATTATTCTTTCGCGAATAGCGGTGAGCTTTTCGTTTCTCTCTTTCATTGTGGAAATTGCAATTTCCAAAGCTTTACCCATTCCAACAATTCCTGCGGTGTTTTCGGTACCCGCTCTGCGAGAACGCTCTTGGGCACCGCCATCTATGAGGTTGGGGATTACAATTCCTCGGCGGATATAAAGGGCACCAACACCTTTGGGTCCGTGGAATTTGTGAGATGACATTGAAAGCAGGTCTATATATTCTGCCTTAACGTCAATTTCCACGTTGCCTACTGCTTGAACTGCATCGGTATGGAAAATAACGCCGCGGTTTTTGCAAATTTCACCAATCTCTTTTATGGGCTGAATGGTACCTATTTCATTGTTAGCGTACATTATTGTAACTAAAGCGGTATCTTCACGTATGGCTTTTTCAAGGTCATCCAGATGAATAATACCATTTTCGTATACAGGGAGAAGGGTTATTTCAAAGCCGTTTTTCTTTAGTCTTTCAAGGCAATGCAAAACTGCGTGATGCTCAAAAGCGGTGGAGATAATGTGCTTTTTACCCTTTTTTGCCATTGCTTCTGCTACGCCTTTAATTGCCCAGTTGTCCGATTCGCTTCCGCCGGCGGTAAAATAAATTTCGTTGGGGTTGGCGTTAATTGCCGCCGCTACCTGTTCTCTGGCAGTTGTGACGGCATTTTTTGCTCTGCCACCTAAATCGTAAAGGCTGGAGGCATTGCCGTATTCGGTTGTGAGGTATGGCATCATTTCATCTAAAACGGGTTTAGAAAGAGCCGTAGTTGCTGCATTATCGGCATAAATAAAACGTTTCATAATATATTTACATCCTTTAACTAAGGTTTTTTGCTATTTTTATTGTATACCATTTTAGTATAGTTTTCAATAGTTTTTTAAAAAAATATGTTAATAACTGTAAATTTGTACACAGTAACAAAAAACACATTGTCATTTATTTGTCTAATGGAATATTAGACAAACATATTATAGTATTTTATGGGCATAATTTTATGGGTGATAAAATGCTTAAAGTTGTAGTAAGAACGGTTTTAATGTACATTTTTGTAAGCATAAGCGTCAGGCTTATGGGTAAACGTCAAATAGGGGATATGCAGCCAACTGAGTTGGTTATTACTCTGTTGATTTCCGAAATTGCAGCCATTCCGCTTCAGGATGTATCTCAGCCGGTGAGCATAGGCTTAATCGCCATATTTCTTTTGGTTTTTTTAGAGATTGTTACCTCTGTAATAATAATGAAAAATTTACGACTTCGCAGGATTTTTAGTGGCAAGTCGGTGGCTATTATTAAAAACGGAGTAATTGATCAAAAGGCAATGCGAAACGTCAGAATGACCGTTTTTGATTTAATTGAAATGCTTCGAATGCAGGGAATTTTTGAACTGGATGACGTTGATAGTGCTTTTTTGGAGGTTAACGGGAATCTAAGTGTGAGGCAAAAAACAGAAAAATCCTCCGTTACTCCTCAGCAGTTGGGGGTTGAAGTGACCGATAGCGGTGTATCTATGACCGTTATAAGTGACGGGACCATTGTGGATTCCTCCCTAGAATATTTAAATCTTAATAGAGATGATTTGATGCAGTTGCTTAAAAAAAGCAAAAAATCGCATAAAGAAATATTTTTAATGACCCTTAATAAGTTTGGCGAAAGTGTTATCATAGAAAAGGAGGGCAAAAAATGAAAAGGCTTGTGGCGGCGGGTATAATTGCTATTTTGGTTATGGCGGTAAGTGTTGTGGGCATTAGTGTAATAAATTCCGTTGTGGATGAGGTAGAAATAAGAATTAAAAAAATACAGGAGTCGGCTTTTGAAGATACTAATAAAATGGCGGAAGAGTTTTTTTATTTTTGGGAAGAAAAAAGGGAAGTTATGGCGATTTTTGTAAATCACCAAAAGATTGATGAAATAGGAACCTTGGCGGCCAGAATGGTATCTGCCGAGCGAGGAGAAAATGCTACCGATTTATTTGAATCTGCAAATGAAATACTTTTTATTGTGCGTGGACTTAGCGAGGACGAGCGACTTAGTTTATATACTTTGCTCTAATCGAATTGGGAAGATTTGTCTAAAAGATATGTTTTTTAGTGCAATTTCCACAAAAAAATATCAAAAGTTTTGTAATGTTCGTTGGGTTTGGGTATTTAAAAATTGTTTCAAATGGTGTATACTATAGATACAGTGAAGGGAACAAAAACCCTCACCTTTAAAATGCTAATGACTTTTTTTATAAATATATCTCCCTAAAACGATGAAAAGCAGTTCGAAAGAACTGCTTTTTTTCGTTTCTTGGGTTTAAATCAATAAAAAAGCAACCACCCAATTTTTGGATGGTTGCAAAATACCTATTATTCGTGTTCTTTAATCCATTCGCTAGCTTTAGCAGCAGACATTCTTTTAATATCTTCTTTTTTGTAGGGAGATGCTTCTCCGCCATTTACGTAAAGAAAATATTTGCCGTCTTCGGTTTGGTAAAGCCTTTCTTCGTAGCCCTCAGGATTGCCAAATTCGCCACAGGTCATCTGACCTAAAAGCTTGGAACACTCGGTATCGTATTCTACTTTACAAATGATTTTTTTCATTACAAAAACTCCTTTTTATTTTGTGCATATAAATTTTATCATAAATATCGCAAAAAATCAAGTTTATCGATTTGGTAAATTTTGCGGGTAGTAATAATGGTCTATTTATGTATGGGGATGGTCTGAATTACAGGTGTTGACAAACTTTAGCGTCGCAAGTATAATAATAATGTATTTGTACAAAATAAACGGATGTGATTAGTTTGGCAAAAATAGGATTTCGTTCTTCAATGTTCGGCTTTAATAAATCCGACGTTAATATGTATTTAATGAAGCTTCAGCAGGAGTATGCCTTAAAGGAGCAGGAGCTTTTAAAAAAGGTTGAAGACCTTGAAAAGGAAAATTCTGAGATAAATAAAAAGGTTACAGAAATTGAAAAAGAACTTCAAGCCAATCAAACCGAGCTTTATGAAACCCGCGATGAGCTTAACCGTGTTAACGGAGAATTTGCTTATCTAAAGGGCAAGGAGCAAGAGATTGAGGAAATGAGTGAAAGCATAGGCACTATGTATATGGTGGCGATGCAAAATGCAGGTGAAATTGTTTCTGACGCAGAGGCATGTGCAAAAGAGATAACCGAGGTTTCTGCAATGCGTTTAGAGGCGGCTGCCAAAGCGGAGGAACAGCTTAATGCAATTAAAGAGAGCATTAAGGCATCTGCCGACCGATTGGCAGAGGACATTACAACTATGTCTTTATCATTAGAGGGACCCAAAAATCGCCTTGCGGCACAGCTTGAAGCCGGGACTAAAAAAATTGCATTGCCCGAAATTTCTACGGAGTTTGAAGACGAAGATGATTAAAATTAATACAAACGAATTAAAGGATGCTATTCCAACCCTTAAAGCGGGGGATAGTATTTTGCTTTCGGGCACTGTTTATACCGCTCGTGATGCCGCCCACGGAAAGCTTTTAGAACTTATAAAAAACAATGAGCCGCTTCCCTTTGATATAAAGGGAGCTGCCATTTATTACGCAGGCCCCACCGAGGCACCCGAGGGTAGACCCATTGGTAGTTGTGGCCCCACCACATCCGGTAGGATGGATAGTTTTTCCCCAACCCTTTTGGATATGGGACTATGCTGTATGATAGGTAAAGGCAATCGCAGTAAGGCGGTAGTGGAATCAATTGTAAAAAATTCTGCTATTTATCTTTGCGCCATTGGCGGAGCGGGTGCACTTGCCGCAAAATGCATTACCGAATGTGATGTTATAGCCTTTCCCGAGCTGGGTTGCGAGAGCATAAAAAGGCTTGAGTTTAAAGATTTCCCCCTTGTTGTGGGAATTGATTGCAACGGCAATTCAGCCTTTGTTGAGTAAAATAAGGTATGAATAAATAGAAAATCTGCAATAAAAGTGCGAAAAACACTTTGGTTGCAGATTTTATGTTTATAAATATATCAGTCAGATAATTTTTATCCGAACAGGGTTTTCCCTAAATGGCTAAGACCCATTCCGCAGCCGGAGATAAACAGATAAATTGTAGTTTGAACGTAGGAATGGTGGGTGTAATTTGTAGGGTATGGCGTTTACGACATACCGGAAAAGGTTAGAAATAAACGGGGCGTCGAAAATCGCCGCCCCCTACAATTTTCACCCAACATACGCACGATAAATAACAATTTATCGCGCGTATGTTTTTTTACAGCCCCGATTTT
>JAZSJA010000095.1:0-2935 GCA_045534095.1 Acutalibacteraceae bacterium
AAAGGTAGAATGTTATTTTACTACTAATGATTCAACAGATTATGACATTATACTAAAAACCAGTAAAAATTGGCGTACCGCACAATGCAATTGGGATCACGTAAGACTTTCCGACCTTATGTTAGTAGAATGTGATAACAACCTTGCCGCTGATTATGAATATAAGGCAGACGGCACGGGTAACATTGTTATTCCTACTGAAGCAAACTTGGTAGCTAGCACCGCAAACTCTCTTACCTATACCGTTCATGGCGGAAAAAGCTTCAGAATGCAGGGTGCAACCACAAACCAAGTAGTTCCTATAACCATAAAAGCAAACGGATTAAAGGCAAATACCGTTTATAATTTCTCTTGGGTTTACGCAAACGATTATAAGGTTCAGCTTAATACCCAAAATGCTGTAGTTTATACTCAAAATGTAGCAGGTGATAGTAAAAACGTTACAGTCGCTTCGTCAAAAGCTTCTATTTTAAATATTTCGGGCGGTCAGGGCGCTGTTCTTTCATCCTTTAATTTTACTACCCTCGGAGCAGGTGATTATACCATTAACCTTGAATTTGCCAAGGGTTGGCTGAACCCTGCTGACCCCACAAACGGGAATTGGGATTCTACTTATCTTTCCGATATCCGTTTAACCGAAACAGGCTTAAACGATAATATTATAAGCAATTATACCATGGCAAGCGGCGAGATAACCTACCAAAACGAAGAGGGAATTTGGGACGTAGATAAATTTGGTGGTGAGTATTCGGGTTATTGGTGGAAAATTCCTTACGTTCATAAGGATGAGAATTTTAGATTCAATATAAGTCTTAATGCCAATGATATTGAACCCAACACGTACTATTTATTTACCTATAATTGTAATTCTGACTTGTATGCAATGGTTGATACAGAACAAACAACTGGAATCACTCTGTTAAATGATCATTCAGGTGAAGCGTTAAATTCAGTTGCTTTTAAAACGGGTGACGACCTTTCTAACTGTGTTATTTCTCTGAAATATGCAAGGGAAGCCCGTGAAGGCTCGTCTTTGGAAACGTATGCAGCTACCGTTATATCTAACCTTTGCCTTACAAAACGCACCGGAAGTTATGATATTTCGGTGACTTACAGCGGTCACGGTACCGCCTCAGGAGAAAAAGAAAGCGCTTTGGTTGGCGAAACTGTACAGCTTACCGCTACCCCTGAAAATAACGAAAACTTTATAGGTTGGTTTGATGCCAGAGGAAATTGCATTAGTAAAGATTTAGAGCTTAATTATACAATTGTTGAAAACCTTTCCGCCGTTGCAAAATTCACGTCTATAGAAATTGAAAGCGCCGTTATATTGACCGATGAAAACGGAAACAGCGGTAATGTAGCCCTTTCAACAGCAAGCGGAAGCACCACAGGTAAAAACGGTCTTAGAATTTATAATAGAATTACTAATGATCTTGCCGCAAATAATGTTGTTGAGTTTGGTGCTATTGCAATCCGTAGAGATAATATGGAACAATCGGGAGCAGACGATATAAATGTTGGTATGATTGGCTCAAAAGGCGTTGGTCACGGTGTTGCTTATCGTTCTCAGGCAACAAGTGTTGGTGATAAACTTCAGTCAGAAGCAATCTTGTGGGCAACATTTGAAGATTCAAACGTATTCACATCATATCTTACCGGTATTATACCTGAGCATTATGGCGACGACTATCTAATACGTCCATATGCAATTCATCTTGATGGAAAAAATAATGAGCAAGTTGTTTACGGCGATACTGTATTCGTAAGTATTTTTGAAATTGCAAATGCAATTGATAATTATAGCAGTGAACGTAATGACCCCAATGCCGAAGCCGCTTTTAACTATTATGTAATGCGTTCGGAAGAAACCAAAGCTGCTTATGAGCTTTGGTGTCAAAATACCGAAGGTGCCGAGTTAGGCGAACTTTATAATAAAATGTCATAATACAAACGTATATCTTAGGGCATTTTTGCTTAAGCGGCAAAAATGCCCTGAATTCTTTTAATACCAAAAATAGGAAAAGCCAATGTTTTACCAACAATTTACAGTAAATTGAACTGTTTTGGAGCAAAACAGCAATAATTGTCTGTTTTGTTTAAATGTCTGTCTTGTAAAAATTCGTTTTTTTTATTAAAATATGTATATAGGCAAAATGTATAGAAATTATGTTAATCTTAATGCTTTTTTATTATTTTTACCCTAGGAGTTTAGGGTGATAAGTGGGTTAAAAAATATTGATTTTGTGTAATTCTATACGTTTTAAAGTTTATTGTTTTAGAGGGATTTGTTATGAAAAAATTTTTATCCGTAATTTTGGCACTAATACTTGTAATTTCTTCTATATCGGCGGTGCTTTTATCAAATGCATCTGCGGCTACTCTAACAACACCTGATTTGACCGACCCTAACCTTGCAAAGGATTATACCATTGCAAACGGTGGCTTGGTAGTAGATCCTATTTCAAATCCCAAGGGGTATGGTGGCTCTAACGCATTGGATTGCACCCAGGCCAGTGAAGCAATTTTCGGTAACTCCGGCGGTAGTATTTATTCTTGGCATTTTGGTGTAACTTCAACCGACGTAGGGAAAAATATTATAAATGCCAACGGACTAAAGCCTAACACCAAATACTATTTTTCTTATGTTTACGCCAGAGATTATCAAATGGTGTTAGATGGCGTTAAAGATTCTGAGGGCAACTACGTTTTTGAAGGCTTTACCGCAGATTCAGGAACTGTAAATTATCCTAGTTCCAGCGGTATTAAAGTTACTGCGGTTAATAATAGCGTTAGAATTCAAAAGGTAGAATGTTATTTTACTACTAATGATTCAACAGATTATGACATTATACTAAAAACCAGTAAAAATTGGCGTACCGCACAATGCAATTGGGATCACGTAAGACTTTCCGACCTTATGTTAGTAGAATGT
>JAZSJA010000062.1:0-32648 GCA_045534095.1 Acutalibacteraceae bacterium
TTTTTTATCAAAATTTTTAGCATCGTTTTTTTGTTTTATAGTGTTATTCTTTTTTGTTTTTTTTATCGGCTTATTGTTTTCTTCATTACTTATCTGCTTTTTATTTTTTGCCATTAAATAATATCCTCCTATTTATAAAAATTCACTATGTAAACAAATCTTTTAGATTTTTTAAATTTGTAAAAAGGCTTTATTATAATAAATATATACAATATTAATTTTACTCTTAAAACCCATTAATGTCAAGCAAAAGATTGAGATATATTAAAGTATTAGCACACTTTTTATTTTTTAATCAAAAAATATGTAGTATGCGTAATATTTATTACGCAAAATAGTTTTTTATTCACTTCTCAGTGCATCAATAGGTTTTAAATTAGAAGCTTTTATAGCGGGATAAACACCAAAAATCACGCCGCATAAAACCGCTGCTAAAAAAGTAAATATAACAGTGTTTAAATTAACGACTATATTCATTGCAAAAAACACCTTGACTAAACAAACGGCAATTATCATTAAAAGAACACCAACTATCCCCCCTATTCCGGAAATAAACGCTGACTCGAAAATAAACTCAAAAATAATATTGGATTTTTGGGCTCCTATGGATTTCTTTATACCTATCTCTTTGGTTTTTTCGTTTACTGTTATAAGCATTATTGTCATAATTCCAATTCCGGAAACAATTAAAGAAATTCCGCCAATAAGTTTTAATACGAAAGTTGTTATACCCAACAGATTATTAAGGGTGTTTCGTTGCTTATTTAAATCTTCAATTCGTAAATTCGAAGAATAAATTTTTTTATTATTTATAACTGATTTAATTTTTTCTATACATATTTCATTGGAATAATCCTTAGAGAAATTCACTGCAATTTGATTTATTTTAGAATTACCCGTAATTTTTTGCAAAGTTGTAAACGGAATATAAATTATATTTGGCAATAACTCCCCAACCGAGGATTGCAAAATACTGCTACTTTCCTTTACAATTCCAACAACCGTAAAGGTGTGAGTATTACCTTTAATAAAAATTTCAATATCTTCCCCCATCGGATCTTTAGAACCGAACAATTTTTTTGCCGTTTCTTTATCTATTTGACAAACCATACTTTTGGATATAATATTTGAATTATTTATTTTTTCACCTTGAACAGTTTCAACCGAAATAACACTTTTAGCATTCTCATCTATTCCGCAAACAAGGGTGGCAGAGTTATCACAATTTTTCAAAAAACCGTTGGCGGTAATTATCGGGGTTGCACTTTCTACGTAATTTTGTTTTTTTATTTCCTTCAAATCATCATTAGATAACATCTCGTCTTTTTTTGCATTAGTTTTAGAGATGCTTACTCCACAAATCCCCAATGTATCCATTTCGCTATTTATAAGATTAACTCCATTATCGCTAATTATGCTTATTATCAACACCGAAAAAACACCAATTGCAATACTTATGGAAATTAAAGCCGTTCTTCCTTTACGCTGTTTAAGACCAAAAAAGCAAAATTTAATTAAACCCGACATTTTTCCACCCCATATTACCCCAATATTTTTTAAAGTAATAAATCATAAAAAATTTCTTACACACAAAATAACCTCCTTACCAAACTATTGTTTGAAAGGAGGCTATTATTATTAAAACTATTTTGTTTTTAATACTGCATTTTTTTGTTTTTCTTGTGGTACTATTTTTTTGTGTACAGAATTTTTGTTTCCAGGTTCAAAAATCTTTTTCTTAACTTCAACTGTATCATAAAACTTTTTAAGTGCAACAGCCGCCTTAAACCTATACTCGCAATTATTACAAACAAAGGAAGCGTGAAACCAAGGTTTTCTAAGACGCCAAGCCGAAATTCGTTTTACTTGATTTTTACATTTAGGACAGTTAAATTTAAGTTTTTCTTTACTAACCATTGGATCGTTCATATCATTTATATAATGGACCTTGTACATCATACGTTTATAAAAATCGCCGCTACTTGTATCAATGATAAAATCCTCAAAATGTTCTTTAACGTAACATTTTCTTAAAATTGCCGCCGCAATATAACTATCATCTAAAGCATGATGCAAGGTTTCACTTTCAAAATTGATATCGAACGAAATCGCGGCATTAGAAAGAGAAATTTGATTTTTATCATTTTTCCCTTTAAGGCTAAGCTCGTACTGAAAATACTTTTGTAAATCTACGTATCTACCTATTTCTGCCGCTTTGTAATCCCCAATAAAATTAACACAATTATGGTACAAAGTATGTAGATCAGAATTGCTCCAAGTGAGAGTAACCGTATTATCCCCCGCCCAAGCTTTATACCTAGTCAAAGCCTCGCTAAAAGGGATTCCTTCCTGCATTTGTTCATTTGTCATTCCGGTTAATTCTTTAAAACGGGTGCTAAGTCGATTTGTAATAGCCGAACGAACTATAATTGAAAAGCGGTCGATTTCATCGAAATTTTCATTCAGTTTAACTGCACCGATTTCTACAATCTCATTAACGAATCCTCCGACCTTTTTGCAATATGCGTCATTCCATTCCAAATCCATTAAAATGTAATTCATAAATTAACCCTTATTCTTTGATTCTGCTTTCATTCTAAGTTCTTTACTTAAAATTCGCTTTCTAAGTCGAATTGATTCGGGCGTTACCTCAACAAGCTCATCATTTTTAATAAACTCCAAAGATTGCTCCAAGCTAAGAACACTATGTGGAACAAGCTTCAAGGCATCATCAGAGCCGGCGGCACGCATATTAGTTGCTTGTTTTCTTTTACAAACGTTACAAACGATATCTTCATTTTTAGGATTTTCGCCTACGATCATACCCTCATAAACCGGTTGACCGGGTCCTACAAAAAGTCGACCACGGCTTTGAGTGTTGAAAAGACCGTATCCTGTAGTTTCGCCGTTTTCGTGAACAATGATAGAACCGGTATTACGACTTTCTATTTCACCTTTATAAGGCTCATAACCATAGAAAACGTGATTCATAATACCATTTCCGTTTGTATCGGTTAAAAACTGAGAACGATAGCCTAAAAGTCCACGTGCAGGAATTAAAAACTCAAGATGAGATGCTCCGCCCTCGCGAGTTCCCATATTCCTTATCTCTGCTTTTCTTGAACCAAGACGCTCCATAACGGAACCAACATATTCCTCAGGCACTTCAATCATTAAAAGTTCAATAGGTTCTAAAAGATTTCCGTCCTCGTCCTTTTTATAAATAACATTTGGAGGAGATACCTGGAATTCATAGCCCTCTCTTCGCATAGTTTCTATTAAAATGGAAAGGTGCAATTCTCCTCTACCCGAAACCTTAAAAGTATCGGCAGAGTCAGTTTCTTCAACTCTAAGGCTAACGTTGGTCTGAACCTCTTTAAAAAGGCGGTCACGAATATTTCTAGAGGTTACAAATTTGCCCTCTTTACCTGCGAAAGGTGAATTATTAACCATAAAATTCATGGCAAGGGTGGGCTCGTCAATTTTAACAAAGGGCAAGGGATCGATGCAGTCAGTAGCACAGGCGGTTTCACCAATGTTTATATCGTTAATACCTGCAACCGAAATAATTTCTCCCGCCGCTGCAGTTTCAACCTCAAAACGTTTAAGACCCTCGTAAACAAATAACTTAGAAATTTTAACATTTTGATTTTTCCCATCACGATGGCAAAGTGTTACAGTTTGACCAAGTTTCACCTCACCACGTTCAACACGACCTACACCAAGTCTGCCCAAATAATCATCATAATCTATATTGGAAAAAAGAATTTGTAAGGGACCCTCTACATCGCCTTTTGGAGGATCAATTTCTTTGACAATTATATCAAAAAGTGGTTTTAAATTATCGGTAGGATGCTCGGGAGAAAGTGATGCATAACCATCCCTTCCCGAGGCAAATACAACGGGAAATTCAATTTGGTCATCATCTGCACCAAGTTCAATAAACAAATCCAAAACCTCGTCAACAACCTCAATAGGTCTAGCCATAGGTCTATCGATTTTATTTACAACAACAATAACCTTCTTGCCAAGTCCAAGTGCTTTTTTCAAAACAAAACGTGTTTGAGGCATACAGCCCTCAAAAGCATCCACCAAAAGCAAAACACCATCAACCATCATAAGAATACGCTCAACCTCACCGCCGAAATCAGCGTGTCCGGGCGTATCTACAATGTTAATTTTATAATCGCCATAGCGTACACTGGTGGTTTTGGAAAGAATTGTAATACCGCGTTCACGCTCCAAATCATTTGAGTCCATAACACGGTCTTGAACTGTTTCATTTGTTCTAAAGGTACCGCTTTGTTTTAAAAGCTCATCAACCAAGGTAGTTTTTCCATGGTCAACGTGAGCGATTATAGCAACATTTCTTAACATATTCTGTACTGCCATTATTTTTCACTTTCCTTTTTATAACCAACGAATTTATAACAAACTAAAAAAATTATCCTATCCAAAGCGATTCGTGTTCATCACGTGTAGGTCTAAGCATAAGGTGTTTTATAGATTCATTAACATCTGCATTTTTATATAAAACCTCATAACATTTTGAGATTATAGGCATCTCCGCTCCAACCTTTAAAGCTAACTTATAAGCAAGTGCCGTAGCATAATAACCCTCAACAGTTCCAATCTCTTGCAAAGCGGCTTCTACACTAACGCCCTGACCAATAAGTTCACCAAAACGATGATTGCGGCTGTGCTTTGAGGTGCAAGTAACCACCAAATCACCAAGTCCTGAAAGACCCGCAAAGGTTCGCTCCTTAGCACCAAGAGCAACGCCTAAGCGTGCTATTTCGGTAAGCCCTCTGGTTATAAGAGCTGCTCTTGTATTATCACCAAGTCCTAAGCCATCGCAAGCACCCGCAGCGACTGCAATAATATTTTTTAGTGCTCCACCAAGCTCAACGCCTACAATATCATCATTTGTATAAAGTCGCAAATATTCATTTGAGAAGGCTTCGATGACCTTTTTTGCCGACTCACTATCCTTACTGCAAGCAACTAAAGAGGTAGGCACTTTGCGTGCAACCTCTTCGGCATGGGAAGGTCCTGACATAACCACAACGGGAGCGGAAGATTCATCTTGGATAACCTCAGATAATCTTTTGAGGCTTTGAGTCTCAAATCCTTTAGCAACGTTAACGATTATGCCGGGATTTTTGATATTTTTTAATCGTAGCACCGTTTCTCTTACCGCTACTGAGGGAACGGCAATTATGGTTATATCGCTATTCTCGGCAACCTCAAGATTTGTAGTTATACCAATATCGTCAGGAATTTTTACTCCCTTTAAGAGTTTTTTGCTTTCTCTGGCAACAGAAAGTTCTTTAACCTCTTGCTCGAAAGGAGACCAAAGGGTAACATTATGACCGTTGCGTTGAGCCGACATAGCCAAAGCTATACCCCAACCACCTGAACCTAAAACTGTAATCTTCATAATAATATATTAATCCTTTTTTCCAAAAATAGGCTTTTCTTCGCCCTTAATAAGACGTTTAATGTTTTCGATATGTTTAAGATAAATAATTAAAGCCATAACAATAGTTAGTGCTACAGAGACCCAAACCTTTTCACCGATATTTGAGCGAGAAAAAAGTGCAATCCATATAGGCATAGAAACTGTAGCGGTTAAAGAACTTATAGATATAATTCTGCTTATAAGTAAAATAATAATAAAAACTCCAAGTGCAGCTAACATACATCTCCAATCAGCAATACCAAAAATACCAACTGTAACTGCAACCGCTTTTCCGCCTTTTAACTCAAAAAACACGGGAAAAACGTGTCCTAACATACAGAAAATACCACAGAATAACGCACCGTAAATAGGAACGTACCATTCTGCACGCTCCGGATAATTTTTGAATAAATAATCAAAAATAACATAGCGACCTATAAAACAGGCAACGGCACCCTTTGCAGCATCACAAAGAAAGGTTAATATACCGGGCAGTGGTCCTGCTACACGCAAAACGTTTGTCATACCTGCATTACCGCTACCAAAATCACGAACATCCTTTTTAGTAAAAGCGTTTGTAAAAATTACGGCAAAATTTATGCTACCCAACACATACGCTTGCAGTGCCGCAATAACAACCAACATAATATCCATTGATATCCCTCACAATAAATTTTATTCGCCTTTTGTATCCCCACGTTCACGAATTACAAATCTAACGGGAGTACCCTCAAGTCCAAAAGTGGAACGAATTTGATTTTCCAAATAACGTTGATAAGAGAAGTGAAATAGCTCAGCACGATTACAGAAACAAACAAATGTGGGCGGTCTTGTGGAAGCTTGAGTCATATAATAGATTTTAAGACGCTTACCCTTATCGCTGGGTGGTTGAACCCTTGCAGTTGCATCAGCCAAAATATCATTAAGCATACCTGTTGAAATACGCATATTATTTTGTTGATGTACAAATTTAACGAGTTCAAAAAGTCTATCTATTCGTTGACCTGTTTTTGCAGAAATGAAAATTATAGGAGCAAAAGACATAAATGAAAAATCCTTCATAAGACGCTTGCGATAAGCATCCATTGTGGTTCCGTCTTTTTCTACTAAATCCCATTTGTTAACAGCAATAATACAAGCCTTGCCCTGTTCTAATGCTAAACCAGCAACCTTTGAATCCTGCTCGGTAAATCCCTCAACAGCATCAAGCATAATAACGCACACATCAGAACGGTCGATTGCCATTTTGGCTCTTAAAACGCTATATTTTTCAATTTTATCAATAATCTTGCTTTGTCTGCGAAGGCCTGCAGTATCAATAAGATTGTACTTTTGGTCACCAACCGAAACAATTGTATCTATAGCATCACGTGTTGTACCCGCAATGTTAGAAACAATAAGTCTATCTTCACCCAAAACCTTGTTTACTAATGAAGATTTGCCTGCATTGGGCTTACCAATAATAGCAACGTTTATGGTATCCTCTTCCTCTTCACTGGTTTCTACCTCGGGAAGATGCTCAAAAATGGCGTCAAGCAAATCGCCTGTACCGTGACCGTGAGCTGCAGAAACTGCAATTGGATCTCCGATGCCCAAATTATAAAATTCATAAAATTCAGCGGGAACACCACCTACCGTATCGCATTTATTCACGCAAAGCACAATAGGTTTACCCGAGCGTTGAAGCATAGCGGCAATTTCCATATCTGCCGCCAATACACCGGATCTTAAATCTGTAACAAACATAATTACGTTTGCCATATCAATAGCCAGTGCCGCTTGTTCACGCATTTTTGATAGAATCAAATCGTCGGTCTTGGGTTCAATACCACCTGTATCAACCAGCGTTATTTCTCTTCCCAACCATTCAGCATCTCCAAAAATACGATCCCTTGTAACACCGGGAGTATCATCAACAATGGATATTCTCTGCCCAATAAGCTTATTAAAAAGTGTAGATTTTCCAACGTTTGGTCTTCCAACAACCGCAACAATAGGTTTTGACATTATATCACCTAATTTCCTAAAAGATTTGAAATAAATTCAAATCCATCATTTTCTATTATTCTAAGTTTAACATTTAATTCTTTTTCAACAGTTTCGGTAGTAATATCATCTAAAAATTTGTCCTGTTCATTTCTAAGCATTGAAGAAGAAATTAAAAGTTCTTCTCCTAAATCTTTATCCTTTAATTGCTCAATTAAATCAGAACCTGTTATAAGACCTGTAACTGTAATATGGCCACCAAAAAAATTGTTTTTAATTTGTATTACATCACAATATAAATTATGCCATTTTTCGCAAGCAATGTCAACAATATTTTTAATCAAAGGGTAAGCAGATTCGCCTGTTGCAACAGTAATTTTTCTTTGGCCCTGTAAAACTGCATCAGCAAAGTCCATATCCATAGCTTTTTGGGCTTCATCAAAGAAAAGGGACCACATACCTACTCCGTTCTCAAGTTGTAAAAAATCTTCGTAGTATGAACAGTCGGGTATCGTTCTTTTGGATAAAATATAGAATTCATCAGATCCAAAAACTCTGCGTTTACCATATTTTTCTAGGGTTAAATCACTAAACTCATTTAATATATCCAAAACTTCTGAGGCAGTTTTTTCATTAAAGGGTTCAAGCTTTACAAGACCCTCGCGGTGAGCGGTAAGACCCACGGGAACCGCGGCTATACTTTGTACTGTATCCAAAGCGGTTAAATCGGTTAAAGATCTACGCAGTTCCTCCCCATCATTATATCCGGGACAGAGTACTAATTGACAGTTTATCGCTATACCTGCATCTGCAAACCTTTTAAGCACTGATAACGCTTCACCGGCAAAACGATTATTCATCATTTTGCAACGCAGTTCGGGATTTGTAGTATGAACGGAAATATTTATAGGACTTATATGAAGTTTGATTATACGTTCTATTTCGTGTTCGGTAATATTTGTAAGAGTAATATAATTACCAAAAAGAAAAGATAATCTGGAATCATCATCCTTAAAATAAAGGCTTTGACGCATCCCCTTTGGTAATTGGTCAATAAAACAAAATACGCACTTATTTTTACAAGAACGCTGCTCATCCATTAAATAAGTATCAAAAACAAGACCAATCTCCTCATACTCATCTTTTTTTATGCGATAGGTCTTAATCTTTCCACACTTTTCAATCTTTAATTTCAAACGTTTTTCGTTTTGATAAAATCGGTAATCCAAAACATCAAAAATTTCATTTTTATTTATGGAAATCAACTTGCTCTCAGGCAATATTCCCGCTTTAAAAGCAGGAGAACCTTCTTCTATTGAACGTATTAAAACTGCCATATATAATTCCCTCCTTAGGGTGAGCGTTCAAACTCAAAACAGCCTTAAACAGCAATTCTTAGGCATATTCAGGTTTGTTGAATTTCACAGTCGATAAAAACCGTTTATACAAAAAAATAGAGAAGGGCAAAAAGACCTTCTCTATACTTTGGACTGTCTAAAGATTAAGCTTCAACCTTAACAACTTCACGACCGTCGTAACGTCCGCAAGCGGGGCAAAGTCTGTGAGGTCTCTTATACTCACCGCAAGAACACTTTACAAGTGCGGGAGCAGAAATCTTCCAAACATTTGAACGTCTCTTATCGCGTCTAGCTTTTGATGTTTTTCTCTTCGGTACTGCCATTATTCAGCGCCTCCTTATATTAAATCAATCTTCTTGGTCTTGCTCTAGCAGCTTCGCCAAAACTTCCAGTCGGGGGTCAATGCTTTTTGTAACGCATCCGCAAGGACCATTGTTAAGGTTTTTGCCACAATTAAGACAAATGCCTTTACAATCTTCGCTGCAAAGATGTTTCATAGGTAGAGATAACAAAATCTCACCAAAGCAGAATTCATATAAATCCAGTTTCTCGTCGGGAATAAGAAGAATTTCGTCATCCTCTTCTCCCTCAAGATGATTTACAGCAACACGACTAATATTAACTGTAAGGGTCTTTTCCACTTGTTCTCCACAACGGTCACAAGATTTTTTAACGATAACCTTACAAATTAAATCAATATGTGTTACGTCTGCCTTGTTGGAAATCTTACCGGAAACTAAAACAGGATGTGGGAATATATATTCCCCACCATATTCTTCACCTGAAAAATCAAGCTCTGTTTCAATTTTTAGTTCACGATTTCCGCCATTAAAAAAGCCTTTTAATTCAAGAACCATAGGTTCACCCCAATTGTCACAATGATTATTATATTATTTTTACTCCGCTTTGTCAAGCAAAAAATACTATTTTCAAGCGGTTTTATGCATTTTTTTCATTTTTGGCAAAAATTACAAAGTTTTTTGCCCCCAATTCGTAATATTGCTCAGTATATTGTATAAAAAGCAAGCTTTAAACACAACAATTATGTTATTTAACGGCTAATACAGGTTTAATTCTTTTAGCAATTATAGCAGTTATAACACAAAAAACTAAATCTGTAGGTATAAAAACAACAAATCCGGTAAGCAATAAAACACCAAGGTCAACTAAGTTTTTAAAATAAAAGAAGCTTAGTAAAACATAATATCCCAATCCAATAATATACACAATTATAAAACCGATAAGATTTGCAAGAATCAATCTCAGAAGACTGGTTTTACCGCTATGAGCAATTTTGCTGACTATTATTATTGCAAGAATAAACCCTAAGATATATCCAAAGGTTGGAGTTAAAATATATCCGGGTCCTCCACCGCCCGAAAAAACAGGCAGTCCTATCAACCCTAAAAAAGTATATATAAGTATTGATACCATCGCAACTAATGGCCGTAAAATTTGCCCTGCAAAAAGCACAAACATAAATTGAAGGGTTATGGGAACGGGACCTATGGGAATTTTTATAAAGGCACCTACAATAATAAGAGCAACAAAAAGGGCACCTAAAATTAAATCATAAGTTGTAAAAAAACGTTTTTTGGTATTCATAATATTTATAATATCATAAAAATCAATTTTACACAAGCAAAATGTTAAAATTCAGATAAATACAACTTATACATAACAAAATTCCCCCGTTGGTAACAGAGGAATTTGATTACGTATTTATTTGCTTTGTGCAGAAGGAATTTGCTGTTTTAAGGATGCACGAGTCTTGCGGATTTCTGCAAGATTAGCGGTAAGACCATCATCTGCACGACGCATAAGATCATCAACAAAGTCTTGTGCTGCTTTACGCATCTCTCTGCTCTTAGTTTGTGCAGCAGAAATAATTTCACCTGCTTTTTCCTGAGCGAGGCGAGTAATTTCTTCTTGAGCGGTTAAAGCCTTTGCACGTTCCTCAGCATTGCGAATAATCGAATCGGCTTCTTTTTTTGCGTTTGTAATGATGTCGGCACGATCTGCAACAATACCTCTTGCCTGCTTAATTTCGCTAGGCATATTAAGGCGAAGCTCATCGATAAGTGCACGGATTTTTTCAACGTCAATAACAGTTTTTCTACCAAAAAGTTTAGTACCATCATCTAACGCTTCGTCGATCTGTTCAAGTAATTCTTCCATATTCATAATAAATACTTCCTTTCATAATACCAAAAATTAAAGATTGCTTTTTAATCGATTTACAATTTTTTCTACTAAAGGTTTCGGAACGAAATCCGAAATATCCCCACCCATACTACCGATCTGTTTAACCATACTGGAACTGAGGTACATATTTTCAGCTCTGGTGGTTAAAAATACGGTTTCTGTGTTAGGATTAAGTTTTTTATTGGTAAGTGCCATCTGAAATTCATATTCAAAATCAGACATTGCACGTAAACCCTTAACAATTGCACCTGCACCGATTTTCTCTGTATAATCGGCAAGAAGTCCATCAAATGAATCAACGCGAACGTTTTTAAGGTCAGCAGTAGCTTCTCTTAACATCTCCTTGCGTTCTTCAACCGTAAAGCAAGGCGTTTTTGCACGATTTTGCATTACAACTACTACAACTTCAGAAAACATTTGTGCGGCCCTGCTAACAATATCTATATGACCTACCGTCACAGGGTCAAAACTACCGGGGCAAACGGCGATAATATCATTCATCCAAAGCACCCTTTCTTATAAAAAAGGTAATACAAACCTTTCCGTAACGATATTGTTTTTTTATTATAAAATCCTCAACCGTTTCAGGTAAAACCTGCTCTTTAGGATGTTCACATATTATAACTCCGTGGTCTTTAACATTCTTTTGAACAAGTTTTAATGCCTTTTCTAAAAATCCTGAAGCATAAGGCGGATCTAAAAACACATAATCAAATTTTTCGGTCATACCAAGAAGAACGGCAGTAAAATCACCCTTTATAACCTTGGCCTTATCTAAAAAATCAGTGTTTTTAAGATTTTTATCAATATGGTTTATTGAAACTGCACTTTGATCTACAAAGACTGCTTTTTCGGCACCGCGACTAAGAGCTTCTATACCAATTTGACCTGAACCTGCAAAAAGATCTAATATACTTCTGCCCTCAATATCAAACTGAATAGCGCTGAACATAGCCTCTTTTACTCTTTCAGGAGTTGGTCTAACGTCAACACCTTCAGCAGTCACCAGTCTTTTCCCGCGTGCCGTACCGGTAATAACTCGCATATTATTCTCCTAAATTATATTATTACAGATAAACTATAATTTGTCAACACCTCATTAATCACGAGGTTTATAAACGTTAGTACGTTTTTTATGATTTTGCTTCGCTGCTGCTTTTTTAGACGATTTTTTGTTTTTGGGCGAATCGGAAAAACCGTCAACTTTTTCTAACAAAAACGCCTTTCTGTTAACGTAAATAATTGCACTTACAGAAGCTGCTAAAATCACTGCCGAAATAATTAAAACTATCCAAATCCAACTAAAAGCACTTCCCTTACCCAAGTTTTTGGCTACTTTTTCAGTTGTGCCGACACTAACAAGGGTGGACGATACGGGGTCACCCCAACCATCTACGGGATCATCGCTTACTACACTATCCCCATAATAACCATTATAAGAGTTCTTGGATGTAGTATTTGAATGACTAGATGCTGTATTTTGAGTAGTGGATGATGTAGCGGAAGCGGTTACATCTGTACTGGACAGGTTTGAATCGCTAGTTAAAGATGAAGTATTTGAAACATTGTCACCGATATTATCACTTTCATTATTGGAAGTAGCATCACTACTAGAACCGTTATCACCGCTAATGGTACTATCTGTGCTGCTGTTATCGGAATTATTGATATTTTCATCGCTACCTGTACCATCGGAGCTATCGGTACCACTATCGGCGGAGGTGATGTTACTCTCATTAGTATCGCTATCACCCATACCTCCATCATTGCTGGAAGTTGAAACGTTATTAGATGAAGTGTTATTAGTGCTTTCGGTACCATTATTCGCCAAAACACCAATACTCAAAGAAAGAGTAAGCAAGCATACAGCTATAACTATATAAAGTTTTTTATTTATACTATTCATTTAAAAACTCCCAAATTAATAGGCTTTGCCCCAATAAACCAACTTCTTGGCGGGCTTACCACAACAAACACATTTATCAGAAATAGTTTCTTGTACAAGAGGCATACAACGAGAACCTGCACCTGTTTCCTCTTTCACTCTGTCCTCGCAAGCCTCATCTTCACACCACATTGCTTTAATGAATCCATCACCATTTTGCTCTAATGCATTTTTAATTTCTTCAATAGATGTACAAGCATATGTACGTTTTTCTCTATTAGCGAGGGCTTTTTCATAAAGTCCATCGTGAACTGCATTTAAAAGTTCAGAAATTTTAGTTTCTAGCTCATCAAGGCTTACAAAATATTTTTCTCTGTTATCTCTGCGAACGATAACGCACTGATTATTTTCAATATCCTTAGGACCTATTTCCAAACGGAGGGGTACGCCTTTCATCTCATACTCTGCAAATTTCCAACCGGGAGATTGATCACTCTTGTCGGTTTTTACTCTGCAAATGTTTTTAATTCTTGACTCAAGCTCGTCCGCTTTTTCTAAAACGCCGGGCTTATGGGCAGCAATAGGAACAATAACAAGCTGAGTAGGAGCAACTGCAGGCGGTAAAACAAGACCGTTATCATCACCGTGAGTCATAATAATTGCACCAATAAGACGTGTTGTTACGCCCCAAGAGGTTTGATGAGGATGCTCTAATTTATTTTCTTTATTTGCATACTGAATACCAAAAGCTTTTGCAAAACCATCTCCAAAATAGTGTGAAGTACCTGCCTGAAGCGCCTTACCATCGTGCATAAGTGCCTCAATGGCATAGGTAGAAACAGCACCTGCAAATTTATCGCTTTCGGTTTTCTTGCCCTTAACAACAGGCATTGCAAGATAATTTTCGCAAAAATCTGCGTAGACGTTAAGCATACGCTCAGTTTCTTCAATAGCCTCCTCAGCAGTGGCGTGAATTGTATGACCCTCTTGCCACAAAAATTCTCTTGAACGAAGGAAGGGACGAGTTGTTTTTTCCCAACGAACTACGCTTACCCACTGATTGTAGAGTTTTGGAAGATCTCGATGTGAATGAATTATATTAGCATAATGCTCGCAGAACAAGGTTTCAGAGGTAGGACGTACACAAAGACGCTCCTCTAGTTTTTCGCTTCCGCCATGGGTAACCCAAGCAACCTCAGGAGCAAATCCCTCAACATGATCTTTTTCCTTTTGGAGAAGACTCTCGGGAATAAACATAGGCATACAAACGTTTTCGTGGCCTGTTTCTTTGAACATACCATCTAAAATTCTTTGCATATTTTCCCAAATGGCATAACCGTATGGTCTGATAACCATACAGCCCTTAACGCTGGTGTATTCAATAAGCTCAGCTTTTTTCACAATATCTGTATACCACTTAGCAAAGTCTTCATCCATTGCTGTGATATCTCTAACCATCTTTTCATTACTTGCCATACTTTAAAACCTCTTAATATTTATTATTCCCAAATAAGCACAAGGGAAACAATTATACTATTCTACTATTATATTAGATTTTATCGAATTTTGCAATAGTTTTATTATAAAAGATAAAAAATATTTTCAATTGTTTCATTTAAATTAAAATGATTAAAAGAAATTGTAAATTATTCAGTAAAACATATCATTAAAAAAGCGTTCGGTTTGCGAAATGCAAATCGAACGCTTTAAAAACAATTTAGAAATTAAGTAAAACTTAAATTACTTAAGCTCAACAGTTGCGCCAACCTCAGTAAGTTTAGCTTTGATTTCCTCAGCCTCTTCTTTAGAAACTGCTTCTTTAAGAGTCTTAGGTGCGCCATCGACAACTGCTTTAGCCTCACCAAGGCCAAGACCGGTGATCTCACGAACAACCTTGATAACTTTGATTTTCTCTGCGCCAGCTGCTGCGAGAACAACGTCAAACTCGGTTTTCTCTTCAGCTGCTGCACCACCTGCTGCGGGAGCTGCTACTGCAACTGCTGCTGCGGCAGAAACGCCAAACTCTTCCTCAACTGCTTTTACGAGCTCTGCAAGCTCAAGAACGGTAAGAACTTTAAGTTCTTCGATAATAGCTGTAACTTTCTCAGATGCCATTTTCTTTTCCTCCAATAAATTTTTAAAATAAATTTTGTTTTTTGTTTTTTAATAATTATTCTGCTTCGGTCTCAGCGGGAGCTGCCTCGCCGTCCTTATCAACGATAGCCTGTACGGCACGTGCGAAGGATGCGATAGGAGCATTGAATGCGTTGAGAACAGTAGCAAGAAGAACTTCCCTTGTGGGGAGTTTTGCAAGAGCGTCGATGGTTTCAAGGTCAACTACCTTGCCATCCATAAAACCGCCCTTAATTTTGAAGTTGTTGTGACCGTCTGCGAATTTACCCAAAATTCTGGGAGCTGCAGTATAGTCGTCATCGCAAGTTGCGAGAGCGGTAGTACCATTAAGAACCTCATCGAGACCTTCCATCTCTAACTCTTTGGTAGCAAAACCTAAGAGAGTGTTCTTAACAACAGAGTACTTAACGCCAGCCTCACGAAGTTCCTTACGGAGAGTTGTATCATCAGCAACGGAAATACCTTTATAATCTACGATAACACCGATGCAAGAAGATTTGATTTGCTCAGTAAGAGAAGCAACCACGGCTTTCTTTTGTTCTAAAACTTTTTCACTTGGCATTTTTTATTTCACCTCCTGAAAATTAAAATGCCTACCCCGAGACATAATCGAGGTAGGCAAAAAACACATTATAACAGAAGTAATATTAACTTCTAAAGCCTATCCTCGGTAGGAATTACGATAAATCAACCTACTGTCTTGGGAATGCAACATTAGTATTGTAACACAGCAAGACTAAAATGTCAAGCATTTTTTTACTATACTTTTAAATTAGTTACCAAAACGGGCTACGTTAAGTTTAATACCAGGGCCCATAGTAGTAGCGATTGCACAAGACTTAACGTACTGACCTTTAGTAGCAGCAGGTTTAGCCTTGATGATAGCGCCCATAAGAGCGTCGAAGTTCTCTTTAAGTTTTTGATCACCAAAAGAAACTTTACCGATGGGGCAATGAATGATGTTGGTTTTGTCTAAACGATACTCAACCTTACCTGCTTTTGCTTCAGCAACAGCCTTAGCAACGTCAGGAGTAACGGTACCTGCCTTAGGAGTAGGCATAAGACCACGGGGGCCTAAAACCTTACCAAGACGACCAACGAGACCCATCATATCGGGAGAAGCGATAACTGCGTCAAAATCTAACCAGTTTTCGTTCTGAATTTTAGCTACCATATCTTCAGCACCTACAAAGTCTGCGCCTGCTTCCTCAGCAGCTTTAACGTTGTCGCCTTTGGTGATAACGAGTACGCGAACGTCTTTACCGATACCGTTAGGAAGAACGATAGCACCACGAACCTGTTGATCAGCCTGACGGGAGTCAACGCCTAAACGAACGTGGATTTCTACAGTTTCATCAAATTTAGCTGTTGCAGTTTTAACTGCGAGGTCCATTGCCTCTTCTACATCGTAAAACTTACCTGTTTCAATAAGTTTTACGCTTTCATTATATTTTTTTCCGTGTTTCATTGTTTTACCTCCAAATAAAGTGGTTAATCGGATTTTTTCCTCCCACCCAGGAGCACTAATCGATTACTTCAATGCCCATGCTGCGAGCTGTACCTGCAATCATACTTGCAGCAGCCTCAACAGAAGCGGCATTAAGATCGGGCATTTTCTGCTCGGCAATCTTTGTAACCTGCTCTTTGGTGATCTTTGCAACCTTGGTCTTGTTGGGAACGCCAGAACCGCTCTCGATTCCGCAAGCTTTTTTAATAAGAACAGCTGCGGGCGGAGTCTTAGTTACGAAACTGAAAGAATGGTCTGCATAAACAGTGATAACAACAGGAATGATAAGACCTGCATCATTCTTTGTGCGCTCATTGAATTCCTTGGTGAAAGCCATAATGTTTACACCATGCTGACCGAGTGCAGGGCCGACCGGTGGGGCCGGAGTTGCCTTTCCAGCAGGAATTTGCAGTTTAATATAGCCAATAATTTTTTGAGCCATTTTTTGCACCTCCAAAATTGTGGTAAGACGGTAAACAAACCGTCAGTCGGAGCCTATAATATTTTTTTGCTCCTCCCACTTAAAGCAGAACTTAATCTGCTATAACGCATTAGCGTAAGTTTTTTTAAAACGCAGGAGTAACCTGGTCTAATTCCATCTCGGCGGGAATTTCCTGACCGAGCATAGAGATTTTAACGCTGACAACATTGTTTTCTTCATCGATTGAAATAACAGAGCCTTCCATACCTTTAAGGGGTCCGGCAACGATTTTAACCAAATCGCCAACATTATAGCTGACTTCAACAGTGCGTACGTCAACGCCTAACGCAGCAACCTCTGCATCAGACAGAGGAACCGGCTCAGAGGCAGGGCCAACAAAGCCTGTAACGCCGCGTGTATTACGAACAACATACCATGAATCATCCGTAACAATCATTTTAATAAGAACATAACCGGGGAATATTTTACGCTCTACTTCGCGTACTTTATCCTCTTTAACTTCCTTAACCGTTTCGGTAGGAATTTTTATGTCCAAAATAAGATCTTGCATTTTACGGTTTTCTACCATTTTTTCCAAATCGGTAGCAACCTTGTTTTCATAACCTGAATAGGTATGAACTACATACCATTTTGCTTCGCTAAGCTCAGACATTAATTAGCCCCCTTGCCAAAAATGGCTTTAAGCAATTCAGCCAAACCAAAGTCTACAAGCCAGATGAATGCACCTAATATTAGACAGATAGTCAAAACGATAACGGTGTTTTTGAAAACAGTCTTTCTGGTAGGCCATACAATCTTCTTAACTTCGCTCTTGTAATCTTTGATAAAGCGAACAAAGCGTTTGGGAATGGTGTACTTGGCACTCTTAGAAGATTTAACCATAATGTAATCATCTAAAAGAAGATGTGCAATACCAAAAGCGGCAGCAGCTAATAAAGCGATGGTTACACCCCATACTGCAAAACCATACTCAATATTGCCCCAAGAATATCCATACTTAACTAAGGTATGAATATCTACAAAATCCACCGGATTATTTAAAGCAATAACTAACATATAAATTCCGGTAAATAAAGTAGTAGAAGGAGCTGCATAACGCATACCTTTGAATTTAAAGGTAAGAGCAGAGAACAATACGCCTAAAGCGGTTAGGATGAAACAGAACCAAATATGGGCTGATCTTCCAAGTCCAACTGCTTGACCGTTAATGTCAACGTCACCCTTCCATGCCAACTGTGAACCTGCGATCTCAAGAGATCCATTAGACGACGAAACGGTTGCAAACGTCAAGAAAAACAAAACTAGGGCGGCTACAGATGCAACAACCGTAAAAATTTGGGTTGTTTTATTGTATGCTTTCAATGAATTCATTTTCACTACACCCCCTACTTTGTTTCTTTGTGAAGCGTATGCTTCCGGCAGAACCGACAGTACTTGTTCATTTCTAGTCTATCAGGGTCATTCTTCTTGTTCTTCATAGTGTTGTAGTTGCGTTGCTTGCATTCTGTACAAGCTAAAGTGATTTTTACTCTCATGACGGCACCTCCCGTTTTACGGAAATATTTTTTGCTTCAATTACTGAAGTAAATTGAGCCTCCCTCAACCAAAGACCTGCCAATCCGCAGTATGCTCAAGACTGCGAACGAAGAACAGTGTGCAAGCTTTAGAACCGAAGGTTTTAATTTTGATGTTTTGCAACCGTTTATAAAAACGCACAAAAAAAGACCCTCGAGAGGTACCATAGATTATAGCACAATACCCCTAAAAGGTCAAGAGTTTTATTTCACTTTTTTTATATATATGCAATTTTTTTACAAAAATACAGTAAATCGCCAATAAAATGATGCTTTTTTAGTTATTTGTGATACTTTGAACCTGACTTGATTTGAAAAGCTCTGTAAATTTGCTCTAAAAGCATTATTCTTGCCATTCTGTGAGGAAAGGTCATTTTAGACATAGAAAGTCTTATTTGGCTGACGTTTTTAATAGTATCAGAAAGCCCGAAGGATCCACCAATAATAAAGGTCATACTTCCAACACCTAGGTCTGCGTTCTTTTCTACAATATCGCTCAATTCTTCACTTGAATAAAGTTTTCCCTCTATACAGAGGGTAACAACCTGTGAACCTTTTGGAATTTTTGATAAAATCTCATCAGCTTCAGTAGAAAGAGCCGCTTCTATCTGCCCTGAACTGGGGTTTGAGGGAAGCTGTTGCTGAGTTACTTCTATTATCTTTAAATCACAAAAAGCACCAAGTCTTTTGACGTACTCTTTTTCTGCCGATTTAAAAAATTCTTCTTTTAATCTACCCACCGAAATAATTGTTATTTTTTGCATACCTTACACCCGAACACTAAATATTATATGTATATTATTTTTCCGCCCGAAGGTGGTGCCACAGAAAGATTATAATCCACATCGGCCTTTAACCCATTTTCCATTAAAACTGATCTGGCGGTAACATCGGCTAAATCGGGAGTGTTGTTATCCCTACTAAGATGTGCAAGGACAATATTAGTAGCACCATTTTTAATAAGCTCAGGTAATTCACCGGCACAGGCAACGTTTGAAAGATGCCCCTCATTGCTCAATATCCTTTGTTTCGTAGCGAAAGGATAGACTCCGTTTTGTAGCATACCTACATCGTGGTTAGATTCGATAACCACCATTTTTGAGCCTGTAATCGTATTTCGAACAGTATCACTAACGTAGCCCAAATCGGTGCAAACAGAAATTTTCTCACCATTTTGCAGGGTGAAAGCATATCCACCCGAACCCTCACAGTCATGGCTGGTTCTAAAAAACTCAACACCCATATCTATAAAGAGTTTCGGGTTATCTTCTATATCATAATATTTATTACTTGCAGAAAAAACACCTTCAAGAATAAGGGAGCCTAAGGTCTCTTTGGAAGCGTAAACGGGTATGTTATATTTTTTTAAAAGAACCCTAAGACCCGAAATGTGATCTGTGTGGCTATGAGTAATAAAAATTCCGCCCAGCTTAGTAGGCTCAAACATACGTTGCTCCAATCCCGAAACAATTTGCTTTGCACTAACGCCGGCATCTACAAGAACCGAACTGCCGGAACCGGAAATATATGTAGAATTCCCCCTACTCCCGCTAAACATTACTGATACTTTTGCCACGCTCACACCTCCTAAAATATAGCCACAAACACCAAACGTGCTTGTGGCTTAAAAAATATAATTAAAGAGCCTCTTTAAACATTAAAGGTTCAGGTAAATTGATTCGTTTAATATTTCCTCCAAGTGCAGTAAGCTTTGCAACTACGTCCTCATATCCGCGATCAATGTATTCAATATTATCTATCTCGGTAGTTCCCTCTGCAGCAAGACCTGCAATTATTAAGGCTGCACCTGCACGAAGGTCAGTAGCAGAAACGGGAGCACCTACTAATTTAGGAGCACCTTTAACTATAGCTGTTCTACCCTCAACACTGATATCGGCACCCATAAAGGTAAGTTGATCGGTGTATCTAAATCGGTTTGCCCAAACGCTTTCTGTAACAATACTTGTACCCTCTGCCAACGCTAAAAGTGCTGTTATTTGTGGTTGCATATCGGTTGGGAAACCGGGATGGTACATGGTTTTAATGTTGCACGCTTTAGGAGTTTCATCCATAATGATGCGTAAGCTTTCATCATACTCCTCAATCTTTGCACCAATTTGTACAAGCTTAGCGGTAATTGATTCCAAATGCTTTGGTATTACGTTATCAATTAAAACGTTACCACCTGCTGCACAAACGGCAGCCATATAGGTACCTGCTTCAATTTGATCGGGAATAATGCTATAGTTAACACCGCTAAGTTTTGAAACACCGCGAATCTTAATAATATCCGTTCCCGCACCCATAATATCAGCACCCATAGAGTTAAGGAAGTTCGCAAGGTCAACAATATGGGGCTCTTTGGCTGCGTTTTCAATAATTGTAAGGCCCTCCGCCTTAACTGCAGCAAGCATAATATTTATGGTTGCACCAACCGAAGCCATATCTAAATAAACGGGGCTTCCTGTGAGTTTAACTGCCCTTGCATCAACCATACCATTATCGATAATAACGCGAGCTCCCAAGGCCTGGAATCCCTTAATGTGTTGATCTATGGGACGAACGCCAAAATCACATCCTCCGGGAGGGGCAACCCTGGCCTTGTTAAATCGGCCAAGCATAGCACCAATAAAATAACTACTGGCACGCATACGGCTACTCATTTCTTTAGATATAACATATGAATTTATGTGTGTAGGGTCAATTTCAAAGGTAGATTGATTTATCATTCTTACCTTTGCGCCCAACTCGTATAATATTTTTAAGGTAACAGATACATCGGAGATATTGGGAACGTTCTCAATACGGCAAACTCCGTCGCTAAGAAGAATTGCCGGCAATATTGCAACAACTGAGTTTTTAGCACCGCTTATACGAACGCTACCCTCCAACCTGTTTCCGCCCTGAATAATGAATTTTTCCAAAATTCGGCACTCCTTTAATGGGCTTCTTATGATAAACTTATATTAGTATTTCCTCTTTTTAGGGGTTTACATACATCTACAGAATGTATTATATACCACATTTAGTATATTTGTCAACCTTTGATTACATTTTATGGATAAATATTTTATGAAATGGGTTTGTAAAAAACATCTACGATAATTTGATAGATAGATTCATCATCTGCATAATATTCAGCGTATTTTTCACCCATTGTAATCTCGCCCTTAATTGATTTATATTGAAGCCCCAGGTCGTTTGAAATCACACAGCTTGCAAGAAAACTCACTTCTGAAACGTCTATATCTGTTAACATATATTTTTCTGCAGCGTTGTAGACGTCAATGGGATAGGTTAAATTTTGCTTAGTTTTTGAAACAACCTTGCTAAAATAAGACGTTAAAAACTGTTTTTGTCTTGCCATTCTGTTAAGGTTAGAATCTAATTTAGATTGATCCCTACCCTGCACGTACATTCTGGCTTCAGTACCCTCAAGCGTAGTGGTCTGTCCCTTATAATAGCTATATCCAAGATATTCAAAATCTTCGTTAGGTACAACCGTAACACCGCCGACCTCTTTAGAAAGAACCTCGATGGCCTTTAAATCAATAGCTACGTAAGAATTTATAGGCAAACCAAAGAAAAGCCTGGAAACGGATTTTATGGTGTTTTTGCAACTTTGTTTTTTTCCATCACCATATGCATACGCAAGACAAAGCTGTTTTTTTGAGCTGGAAACAAAATTGCCGGCAGCGGAATATAAATCCACGTCAACCATTGTGTCACGTGAAATGGGAATTACCGTACTTTTTCCGTTTGAGGTATCCATAGCGTACAAAAACAAGGCATCTGCTTGTCCGTTACTACCATTGGGTCCAATATCCTCGGATATGCTTTCCTTATCCACACCGATACATAAAATAGCCGTCATATTTTCGTTATATACGTACTTTTTACCATTATACTCAATTGTTTTACCGTTATCCTCAACCTCCAAGTTACTTATAACTCCGCTCGGGTCAAGGTTCATACCGTCAATATTCAAAAGACTGCTTTTGCCTATTTGAATCATTACAAAAATAGTTATAACACCTGAAAGAATAATAACCAAAAATACAATAAGAATCCAAAGCAAAATTTTCTTTACTTTGCTTTTTTTCTTTTTTTTAGGTTTCTTATCTTTAACGCTATCCTTTTCCTCTTCGGAAATTACTTGGTTAGCAGCAGATTCCTCTAACGTAGCATCAACAACGTTTTCCTTAGAGTCATTTTCATCCATAGGCAAATTTTCAAAATCATTTTGTTGGCTCATCTTTTATAAGTACCCCCTGTACCAAATACCTATAAGCAGGGTCGCTTATGCAGGTGCTCAAGGTAAGAATTTTAGAATCTTTATTTATCTCCACTTGGGGTTCACGTTTACGAACAATTAAAGATTTAGGATTTTTAACTGTTTCTAAATATTCCTCAAAAATTGTTTCATCGCTAAAATCAAAGGAATTTAAAATATGCCTGTTATCGTATTTATAGGCAGCGCAAATTTCATAAGTTAAAATGTGACCCGGAGTGTAAATATAAATATACTTGTTATTATTCCAAAATTCCTCGTCTTTACGGAATTTATGCAAATCACGGAACATGGAGCCGTTTAACATATTATGACCGTACAAAACTGTATTAGGGTCTGAAAAATCCTTGTTGTTTTTAAGTTCCGAATATATAGCACCTGCTTTAGTATACTCTTTTTTAGCATTATGATTTAAATAATAGCTATCATCCGTTGGGCTTTGTACAACAGGATAACTAATATTGGTATTTGGAATATCAATCCAGGCGTAAATATCAGGATATTCTTTCTTTTCTGCAGCAAAATCAATAGGATTATCTTTCAGTTCAGGAGCCTTTTGTGATTCTGTATTTGTGTTTTCGGTAGAATCAGAAGACTCAACCGATGGATGCTTATGAAATTCGCCGTTAAGATAAGTGGTAATAAACCAATGTGTACACCAAGAAAGACCTGCAATAAAAATTACGCAAGCCACCCAAAATATTACCTTTTTAATCTTTGTCATTTGCTCACCGCCCTATTAAATTATTATACCCCTACCAATTATTTTTGTCAACCGAAATTAAAGATATGTTGTATACAAAATTGCCTTATTCAATAAAAAACTTGTAACGCCCTTATTCTAATAACAAAGCATTACAAGTTTTTTGATAATCAGTTACACCAAAAACTAATTTTTCCTAAAATTACCATTCAATTTCAAGCACAATAGGCTCATTAGCCAACTCGTCAATAGGTATTCCGGTTATATGTAAATATTCAACCTCACATTTACCTATATCTGCATTGAAAAACTCGGGTAAATATTCAATTTTAGCATTCAATATTTTGTTGGTATTTAAAAGTTTTACCGTTTTGGGCAATGAAGGATAATTTTCCAAATTTACGGCAGAAGAAATAAGCCCTTTATAAAAATGCAGGTAGGTTTTACCGTTCTTTTTGGTTGCGGTGCAAACGTTACCTCTGGATTTATAATCAAAACTATCACGCTCAACTTCTTCTAAACAGCCTTGCATACGATTAAACCAATCTCCTACCTTTTGAATACACTCTGCATATTCAGATGTAATCTCACCCTCTGCAGAAGGACCAACGTTCAAAAGATAACTGCCGCCCTTGCTCATAATTTCATCTATAGAACAGGTCAGGTGGCGTATTGAATAAAAGTCCTCGTCCACTCTGTATCCCCAGCTTTGCTGACCTACCGAATTGCAAGCCTCTGTCATACGGGTAAACCAAGCCTCCGTCGGAGAATAATATTCACGCTCGGGAGTAGAAAAATCGCCACTGCTCCAACCTCTGTCATTTATGAGAATATTGGGTTGAAGTCTACGTGCCAACTCGTTCATACTTTCATCATTAACGCGTGGCGGAATATCCCAAAACAGAGTGTAAATTTCGCCATAATTAGTAAGCAATTCGGTTATTTGATTTTTTATAAAATCTTTATATTTTTCTAAATCCACCTCATCAGTTTGGGCACAACGCCACTGGTGTGAGGAGTTGGGATTATATCCATACTTATGATTCCAGTCAGGGTTGGAATAGTAAAGGGATAGTTTCATATCATATTTTTTACAAGCATCGGAAAGCATTTTTAGTACGTCTTTTCCGTAAGGCGTATTCATAATATTATAATCTGTAAACTTTGTATCCCACATACAAAATCCATCATGATGCTTGGTTGTAAAACAAATGTATTTCATACCTGCCGATTTAGCCAATTTAACCCATTCTTCAGGATTGTACTTAATTGGATTAAACTCATTTGCAAGATTTTCGTATTCTTCTCTATCAAAATTCAATCTGGCGAAAGCTTGCTCTTGGACTCCTGTTAATGCATAAATTCCCCAATGAATAAACATTCCAAACTTATTCTTACTAACCATAATTAAACCCTCCAACACTATTAAAATTATAAGTTAAAGTTATTATAAAACATTACCCTTGTATTTTCAATATAAATTATCACAATTTTCTATATTTTTTAGGGGTAATGATTTTTATAACTTCTTTAAAAATAAAAAGGGATATTTTCTAATCCAAACGCAAAATCGATATATACAAAAAGCACAAACAAAACAGCCTTATTAAAGGAAAAAACATATTCTTTGACGATTTTTTTAAAAAGGTAATTTTATTAAAAATATTTTAGTTGACTAAAGCGATAAAATATATTATAATAAGATGAATATTTATATTGATATAATCGGAGGACTGTATCTTGCAAAACTTTATAAATTCACTTCCTACAGAAGACCGTTTGCCTTTGGAACTTTCCAAGCTTTATGAGCAGTTTGGATACCAGAAATATTGTATGAGCAAATTTGAGGAATACGGGTTTTACAGCGACAATAGAGATTTTCTTTCTACCGACGGTATTATTGCCTTTAATAACTCTGCCGGTAAGTTAATGGCGCTTAAACCCGATATAACCCTTTCAATAGTAAAAAACGCACGCACTTTGCCCCACGTTAAAGCACGTTACTACTATAACGAAAACGTCTATCGCATTTCTGAAGACACTCACGACTGCAAAGAAATAAAACAATGTGGTATTGAACTTTTGGGTGGCGTTGATGCTCAAGCTACTGCCGAAATAGTTTTACTTGCACTAAAAAGCTTAGAGAAAATCGACTCTAATTTCAGTCTTATTATCTCCCATATAGCCTTTGTTTCGGCCACCTTAGAGGACGCAGAAATTTTTGGGGAAAAACGCAGAAAAATTTTAAGCTTTATTAAACGCAAAAATCGGCATGATCTTGTTCGCTTTTGTGAAGAAGAAGGTATTGATAAGGAAACTACTGATCGCCTTATAAAAATCTCTTCCGTAAGCGGTAGCCTTGGTGAGGTTCTCCCCTCACTTAAAGAACTTGTAACAGGTGAAAAAACCTCTGCCGCTTTTGATGAACTTTCCTGCCTTTGTGATGCTCTCAGCGAGATGGAGCTTTATAAAAATTTAAGACTCGACTTATCTGTTCTTAACCATCTTGATTATTACAACGGAATTTTGCTTCAAGGCTATGTTAAAAACTCTCCATCGCCCGTTCTTTCCGGAGGTAGATACGATAGCTTAGCCAAAAAAATTCGCGGTGACGGTGGTGCTTTTGGTTTCGCCCTTTACCTTGACGGGCTTAACCTTTACTACTCTAACAGAAGTGAATTTGATTGTGATATTGTTATTATTTATGAAGAAAGCGATGCAAAACTTTTAAACACAGTCAGCAAGCTTATCAGTGAGGGACAAAAGGTTCGCATTGAACGTGAAATGCCCGACGGCATAAAAGCAAAAAAAGTTTTAAACTATTCTAACGGCAATTTAACGGAGGTGGCAAAATGATTACCATAGCATTACCAAAGGGTCGCCTTGGCGATAAGGTTTATAATCTTTTTGCATCCATCGGTTACGATTGCAGCGAAATTTATGATGATAACCGTAAGCTTGTTTTTGAAAATAAGGAAAACGGTGTAAGATATCTACTTGTTAAGCCCTCTGACGTTGCCGTATACGTTTATCACGGCGCCGCCGATATTGGTATAGTAGGTAAAGATATTTTAGATGAGTGCGGTCTTTCCCTTTATGAGCTTTTGGATTTAAAATTAGGTAAATGTCATATGTGTGTAGCCGCTCCAAACGAATATAAAGAGGATCAGAGTCGCCCTATTCGTGTGGCTACAAAATTCCCCAACATTGCCAAAAAGCATTATATGTCATTCAATAGAGAAATTGAAATTATAAAGCTCAACGGTTCAATTGAGATCGCGCCCTTAGTTGGCCTCTCAGACGTTATTGTAGATATTGTTGAAACTGGCACAACCCTTAAAGAAAACAATCTAAGAGTTTTTGAAAAATTCTTACCCATAAGTGCCCGACTTATTGCAAACCGTGCATCCTACACCTTCCAAAAGGATGAAATTGATTCCTTGTGCGAGCGTTTGCAAAAGGTATTGGAGGAAAAATAAATGATCAAAATAATGAACATAGAAAACACCGAAATTAAAGACATTTTAACCCGTGATATTAACTTAGAAACGGGTGTTGAGGATATTGTTTCGGGTGTTATTGAAAACGTAAAACAAAACGGAGATAAAGCCCTTTTTGAATATTGCGAAAAGTTTGATGGTGCTAAGTTAGATTTACTTGAGGTATCTAAAGAGGAAATCGAAGCCGCTTATGAGGCTGAAGATAAGGAGCTCCTCTCGACCATTGAACTTGCAAAAAAGAATATACACAAATTCCATAGTCATCAAGTCAGAAATAACTTTGTTATTAACGATACCGATGGTGTAATCCTGGGTCAAAAAATCACTCCAATTGAAAAGGTTGGCATTTACGTGCCCGGTGGTACCGCACGTTATCCCTCCTCTGTTCTTATGAACGCTATTCCCGCTAAAATCGCAGGGGTTAAAGAGATTGTTATGGTAACTCCCCCCGATAAAGACGGCTCTATTCCCGCTTACATTCTTGCTGCCGCTAAAATCGCAGGGGTTGACAGAGTATTTAAACTCGGTGGTGCTCAAGCTGTTGCCGCTTTAGCCCTTGGTACCGAAAGTGTTCCCAAGGTAGATAAAATCGTTGGCCCCGGTAACATATTTGTTGCTACCGCAAAAAGAAAACTCTATGGTTTGGTTGATATTGATATGATTGCAGGTCCCAGCGAAATTTTAGTATTGGCAGATGGCAGTTGCAATCCTAAATACGTTGCAGCTGATTTACTTTCCCAAGCCGAACATGATAAGCTTGCCACAGCCGTTTTAATTACCGATAGTGAGGATTTGGCTAAAAAGGTTTCAGATGAACTTGAAAAACAAATCCCCGAACTGCCTCGTGCAGAAATCGCACGCACTTCCATTGATGATAACGGAAAAATTATTATTGTTGACAATATGAAAAAAGCTGTTGAAATCAGCAATATCATCGCACCCGAGCATTTAGAGGTTTGCGTGGATGATCCATTTGAACTTTTAAACCTAATCACAAATGCAGGTTCCATTTTCCTTGGCAAAAACGTTCCCGAGTCCCTAGGCGATTACCTTGCAGGCCCCAACCACACTCTCCCCACCTCAGGTACCGCACGTTTCAGTTCTCCCCTATCGGTTGATGATTTTATAAAAAAATCTTCATTTATTTATTACACAGGCGATGCTCTTGCAAATGTTAAGGATGACGTTGTTCGTTTTGCCGAGCGTGAAGGTCTTTCCGCCCACGCAAGAGCCGTTTCTAAAAGATTTGAAAACAACTAAGTTTAAGAAGTGAAATTAAATGAGCAAATTTTTAAGTAATTTATATTCATCATTAGAGCCTTACACCCCGGGTGAACAACCTAAAGATAAGGCTTACATAAAACTAAACACCAACGAATCCCCCTTTCCGCCATCACCTAAGGTAGTAGAAGCAATTAGCACCGACGTTATAAACGATTTAAATCTCTACCCCGATCCTGAGGTTGGCTTACTTCGTGATGCTATAGCAGAAAACTTTGGCGTGAAGCGTGAAAACATTTTCGTTGGCAACGGTTCTGATGACGTTATTGCATTTTCAGTAATGGCGTTTTCGGGCAGAGGCGGTAATTTAGCCTGTCCCGACATCACTTACGGCTTTTATCCCGTATACGCTGAACTTTTTGGAGTTAATTTAACCGAAGTTCCTTTAAGGGATGATTTTTCTGTAAAGGTAGAAGATTACAAGGATTTTACTTGCCCTGTTATCATCGCTAATCCCAACGCACCCACAGGTTTAATGCTTTCTCTTAATGAGGTAGAAGACCTTGTAAACCAAAATCCAAACCGTCTTGTAATTATGGACGAAGCTTATATGGACTTTGGCAAGAAAAGTGCAGTAGAGCTTACTAAAAAATACAGTAATATTATGGTTATTCAAACCTTTTCCAAAAGCCGCTCTTTAGCAGGTCTCAGAGTTGGCTTTGCAGTAGCTAATGAGGAGATTATAAGAGATTTGGAGACAATGCGTTTTTCCTTTAACCCTTACAATATCAACTCCCTTACAATGCGAGCCGCCACCGCTGCCATTAAGGATAAGGCATATTATGACGGTTGCATTGATGAAATTATTGCCAACCGTGAGCTAACCAAAAACGAGCTTATTAAAATGGGCTTTAGAGTTTTAGATTCCAAATCTAATTTTATATTTGCTTCCCACCCCGAATACTCTGCCAAAGCACTCTATGAAGAACTTAAAAATCGTGGAATTTTGGTTAGATATTTCAGTAAAGAAAGAATTAAAGATTTTGTTCGCATTACCGTTGGCAGCAAAGAGCAAATGCAATCGGTTGTAAATGAAATCACTAATATTTTGAAAGGATAGATTTAAATGAGAACTGCAGAAATAACCCGTAACACAAATGAAACTAAAATCAATCTTTCGGTTAATTTAGATGGAACCGGTAAATATACAATTGATTCAGGCTGCGGTTTTTTAAATCATATGCTAGACCTTTTTTCAAAGCATAGTCGTATTGATTTATCTGTAGTGTGCAGAGGTGACACATTTGTTGATTATCACCACACCGCTGAGGATATTGGTATTGCCCTTGGTGAAGCCATTAAGCAGGCCGCAGGCAATAAGGCAGGTATCAAGCGTTATGGTCACGTTATTCTCCCTATGGATGAGTCTTTAATTCTTGCCGCAGTTGATTTTGGTGGTAGAGCCTATTTAGGCTTTGACGCCGAAATCCCCTCACCTAAGGTTGGTGAGTTTGATACCGAATTGGTTGAAGAATTTTTCGCCGCTTTCAGTCGCTCAGCCGGTCTTAACCTACACATAAAAAAATTAGACGGCAGAAATTCACATCATATTATTGAGGGTATTTTTAAAGCAGTTGCAAGAGCCCTTGCCATTGCAGTAGAAATTGACCCCAGACTTTGTGGCGAAATCCCTTCTACTAAAGGTGTGATTTAAGGAGTTTATATGATAGCAATTGTTGATTACGGATGCGGTAATTTATATTCTTTACAGTGTTCACTTAATTTTTTGAATTTAGAATCAAAAATCACAAGCGACCCTGAAGTTATAAAAAATGCCAATAAAATTATTCTCCCCGGTGTTGGTGCCTTTGGCGATGCCGTAGAGTTACTTAAAAAAAGCGGGCTTGATGAAGTTATTAAGGCCGAAGCCGCCAAGGGCAAATACATTTTGGGTATTTGCCTTGGTATGCAACTTCTTTTTGAAAAAAGCTTCGAATATGGTGAACACAACGGCTTAGGTCTAATTAAAGGTGAGGTTTGTCCCCTATTGGATGATATAAAAACCGACCTTAAAATCCCCCATATGGGTTGGAACTCACTAGATATAAAAAATATAAATGACCCCATTTTTAAATACACCAAAAACGGTGATTACGTTTACTACGTTCACTCCTTTTATGCAAAAAACTGCGATGAAGCCTTACTCGCTACGTCAGAATATGAGGTTTTAGTTGCAGGTCTTGTTAAAAACAAAAACGTTTACGGGGCTCAGTTCCATCCTGAAAAAAGTGGCGACGTGGGACTAAATCTTCTTAAAGCCTTTGCAGAATTGGAGGAAAACTAAATGGAAATTTTTCCCGCAATAGATATTAGGGGTGCTAAGGTTGTTCGCCTCACCAAAGGCGATTACGACGTTATGAAGGTCTACCGTGATGACCCTACCGAAGTTGCTAAAGAGTTTTTAGCCGCAGGAGCCGTCAATCTTCACGTTGTAGATTTAGATGGTGCAAGAGATGGTTCCCTGGCTAATTTTGAATCTATAAAAGCTTTAGCCTCCACCAAAGGACTTTTTATTGAGGTTGGCGGCGGAATACGTAATATGGAGCGTATTGAGGGATATTTAAAGCTTGGTGTTGGCCGGGTTATTTTAGGCACTGCCGCCGTTAAAAACTATCCCTTTGTTGAAGAGGCTGTTAAGGAATTTGGCGATGCCGTTGCAGTTGGTGTTGATGCCAAAGACGGTATGGTGGCTGTAAGTGGTTGGGAAGAGGTTACTGAAATCCCATCCTTTGAATTTTGCCAAAAACTTCGTGATACAGGCGTTAAAACCGTAATTTATACTGATATTTCTAAAGACGGTGCTATGAGTGGCACTAATTTAGATGCCTACCAAAAACTATCTGAAATAAAAGGTCTTGACATAGTAGCATCAGGCGGAATTACCTTTGAAAACGAAATCGCAACACTACGTGATATGAACACCTATGGTGCGATTTTAGGCAAAGCTCTTTATGAGGGTAAGCTTGATTTAAGTCGTGCCATAAAAATTGCAAAGGGGGAAATGTAAATGCTTGCAAAAAGAATTATCCCCTGCCTTGACGTTAGAAATGGTCGTGTTGTAAAGGGCGTTAATTTTGACGGAATTAAGGACGTTTCATCCCCCGTTGATTTAGCAAAATTTTATAACAAAAGCGGTGCTGACGAGCTTGTTTTTTATGATATAACGGCTTCCTATGAAAACAGAGGGATTTTTACCGACGTACTTAAAACGGTAGCAAGTGAAATTTTTATTCCCCTTACCGTTGGTGGTGGTATCAACACTCTTGATGACTTTGACCGCGTGCTTAAATGCGGTGCCGATAAGGTATCGGTCAACTCGGGTGCCATTAAAAATCCCGCACTTATTGGTGAGGCTGCAAAAAAATACGGTGACCAATGCGTTGTCCTTTCCATGGATATTAAACGTGTAGACGGCAAATTCCACATATTCTCCACAGGCGGACGTGTAGATACGGGCATTGATGCTCTGCAGTGGGCTGTAAACGGCGAGCAAAGCGGTGCAGGCGAGCTTGTTGTAAACAGCATTGATACCGACGGTGTAAAAAATGGATTTGATTTGGAGATGCTTAGCGAAATTCAGTCTAGGGTTAAAATCCCTGTAATCGCAAGTGGTGGTGCTGGCAAAAGAGAGGACTTTTTAGAGCTCTTTAAGGCCGGCGTTGCCGATGCGGGGCTAGCTGCTTCAGTTTTCCATTTTAAAGAAATAAATATAAAAGAGCTTAAAGAATATCTTAAAGCCAATGAAATTGAAATGAGGGTTTAAAATGTTTGATTTAAAATACAATAACGACGGACTTATTCCTGCAATTGTTCAGGACCACTTTACAGGCAAGGTTTTAATGCTTGCTTATATGAACGAGGAATCGCTTAAAATCAGCATTGATGAAGGTAAAACTTGTTTTTACAGCCGTAGTCGCCAGGAATTATGGCGTAAGGGGGAAACCTCCGGCAACACACAAGAAATTGTTTCCATTAAAACCGATTGCGACCGTGACACCTTGCTAATCGACGTTATTAAAAACGGTCCCGCTTGCCACACAGGTAGTGAAAGCTGTTTCTTTAATGATATTAAATCAGGTGACGAAACCTTCTCATATCAAGGACTTTATGAGATGCTTGTTGACCGCAAGGTAAATAAAAAAGAGGGTTCTTACACCACCTATCTTTTTGAAAAGGGTATTGATAAAATTCTTAAAAAGGTTGGCGAAGAGTGCACCGAGGTCATTATTGGTGCAAAAGGCGGCGACAAGGAAGAAACCGTTTTTGAAATTGCCGATTTACTATATCATATCACCGTTATGATGATTGAAATGGGTATTTCT
>JAZSJA010000076.1:0-21426 GCA_045534095.1 Acutalibacteraceae bacterium
TAAACTCGGTCAAGAGGTTGACGTTAAGATTATCGGCATTGACGAGGAGAAAAAGCGTGTAAGCCTTTCTATCCGTGCTCTTTTAGATCCTAAGGCAGCTGAAGAAGAGGAAGTTTTAGCAGAGGTTAATGCTCCTGCTGAGGAGGCTCCTGCAGTTGAGGAAGCACCCGTTGTAGAAGAGGTTGCTACTGAGGCTCCTGCAGTTGAGGAAGCACCCGTTGTAGAAGAGCTTGCTGAGGAAACAGCTGAATAATTTATTTTTATTCCGCCATAGTTCAAAATGTGTATAACCAAGCCCTATTCCGCGGCCGGAAGGATAGCGGTAAATTGTTATTTTTGCACAATTTTAGGGTAACATTGTAGGGGACGGCGGTCTCACGCTGCGGCGTTCGGTCCCTCAGCGGCTCTAACAGTCCACCGGACTGTTATTCACTACCGCTTCGCAGCTAAAGCTACCTCGACGTCCCTTAAAAGGTCAGCACCGACGAATGGTTTGCACAATCTTCAAAAATTTGCATAAATAAAGGGTTTTGCCGTAGGGAACGGGCTTGCTCGTTCCGCAAAAATAGCACAAACTTTAACGGCAGGAGCAAGGTCTCGGCTGCCGCCTCGGTCGGTGCTTCTGCCTTGCAGAGGTGTCCACCGGACACCCGCACCCCTGCCCTACAATATCGCCCATAATTGGTGCATATATCAATGGGATGTCGGGGACGCCATCCCCTACACGGTTGAAATTACTTTCGGAATTTCAACCTACAATTTATCTTCATCTTTTTTTCTTGCGGAAAAATACTTTAAAATTGATTAAACTTATTCGTAAAAAACTATTGATTTTTTCAAAATGTTGTGGTACAATACATAATGTAGATGTGTTAGAAAGGAGAGTGGGGCAACCCGCTCTCTACTTTTTGTCACGACTTATTAAAAATCCTACTAAAAGAAAGGTGTTGTGTGCATTGGCAGGTAATCACACTGCAAAACTGGTGGCAGACCTTGTTAGACCCTATGTGGAACAGTTGGGACTAACCCTTTGGGACGTTCGCTTTGTTAAGGAGGGTGCATCTTGGTATCTTCGCATTTTTATTGATAAAGAGGGCGGAGTTGATATTAACGATTGTACCGACGTTTCCCACGCAGTTGACCCCGTTTTAGACGAGGCAGACCCTATTAGCGTTTCCTATTATTTAGAGGTTTGTTCCCCCGGACTCAACCGTGAACTAAAGGAGCCCGAGCACTTTAAAGCCTTTATCGGCAGTAAAATCTTACTCACCCTTTATAAGGCGGAAAACGGCTCGAAATCGGTTGAAGGTATTTTGGAATCCTTTGACGATTCACTAACCTTAAAGGTTGGGGAAGAGGTTAAAGAGTACCCCTTGTCGGCAGTTGCAAAAGCAACACTTTGTGATTTGGATTGATTTTTTTAAAGGTTAAAAAACTTTGGAGGTTGTTATAAAAAATGAGTAGAGCAAATAAGGAATTTTTTGAAGCACTTGCACTTATGGAGCAGGAAAAAGGAATCAGCGCAGAATATCTTGCAGAGAAAATTGAAAATGCTATTGTAACCGCAGTTAAAAAGGAATACGGTGGCAGAGATATTGTTTTCTGTGACATCAATATGGAAAAGCAAAAAATGAAGGTTTACGTTCGCAAAGAGGTTGTTGAAGAGGTTGAGGACAGTTACTCACAGCTCACCTTAGAGCAGGCAAGAACCCACAAAAAGAACGCAGTTGTTGGCGGTCATATCGATATAGTTCTCGATACCAAAAACTTTGGTAGAATTATGGCTCAAACCTGTAAGCACGTTATCCGTCAGGGTATCAAAGAGGCTGAAAAAGGTCAAACTCTTGCAGAGTTCCAAAGCCGTAACCGTGAGCTTGTTACCGCTACTGTTGAGCGTATTGATCCCAAAACCGGCAACGCAACCATCAATATTGGTAGGGGCGAAGCCGTTTTACTTAAAAGCGAGCAGGTTCCCGATGAAGTTCTTCACGAGGGTGACCACGTTAAGGTTTACGTTGTAGACGTTAAGGAGTCTGAAAAAGGTCCTAAGGCTATAATTTCCAGAACCCATCCCGGTCTTGTTAAACGCCTTTTTGAGATGGAGGTTCCTGAGATTTTTGACGGCACCATCGAAATTAAAGCCGTTTCTCGTCAGGCCGGTTCTAAAAGTAAGTTAGCCGTTTACAGCGAGAACGAAGAAATCGACGCAGTAGGTGCTTGTATCGGTCAACGCGGTGTTCGTGTTAACAAAATCGTTGAAGAGCTTGCAGGCGAAAAAATTGAAATCGTTAAATATTCAGAGGATCCCGTTGCTTTTGTTTCAGAGGCACTTTCTCCCGCAAAGGTTATTTCGGTAGAGATTTTAAGCGAGGAACCCAAGGCTTGCCGTGCAACCGTTCCCGATTCACAGTTATCCCTTGCAATAGGCAATAAAGGCCAAAACGTTCGCCTTGCCGCCCGCCTTACCGGATGGAAAATTGATATCCGTCCCGAAAGCGGTTACTATGGCGAGGATGAGGAATAATTTATTGCTGAAAGGAATGAGGCTGAATGAAGCCTAAGAAAATACCACTTAGAATGTGCCTTGGTTGTAACGAAATGAAGCCAAAAGCAGAGCTTATCAGGGTGGTTAAATCTCCCGAAGGCTTGGTTTCACTTGATTCCACCGGCAAGAAAAACGGCCGAGGAGCATATATCTGTCATAACCCCCAATGTTTAGAAAGGGCCGTTAAAACCAAAAGATTGGAACGAGCATTTTCTATGGCCATTCCAAACGAGGTTTTTGAATCCCTTAAAAAGGAGATGGAGCGGCTTGGCTCAAAATAAAATACTCACTCTTTTAGGATTTTGTAAAAAATCGGGTAAGCTTGTGGCGGGTACCGAAAAGGTTACCGAGCTTATAAAAAAAGGCGAAACCTGTTTGGTTATGTTAAGTAGTGACATTTCCCCAAAAACCGAAAAAGAGTTAAAATACCATGCAAGTGGTGGCAGAGCGGTTTTCATAAGACTGAATTTTGATAGGCAAACCGTTGCACACGCCACAAACACAACGGCAGGTGTGCTTGCCACAACAGACGAAGGCTTTAGTAAAGCGATTTTGCAAGGAGGAAACGATTGATGAGTAAATATAAAGTTAGTGACTTAGCAAAGGATTTTGGTGTATCTTCTAAGGAGATTGCCGCCATTTTAGCACCCTTGGGCGGTGAGGCTAAAAAAAGTTCTAACGTCCTTGAGGAAAAGGAACTTGATTTCATATTCAATAAGCTTACTACCAATAATGCGGTAGAAAGCTTTGATGCATATTTTGCCGCAGGTAACGAGGCAAGAGAAAAGGCTAAAAATGCTGCCAAGGCTGAGATTGATAAACTTGAGCAGATTAAAAAAGAGGCAGCAGAGGAGCGTAAAAAACGTGCCGCCACAGCCGAGAAGGATCAACCTAAGGCAGAAAAAGAGCCTAAGGTTGAGGAGAAAAAAGAAAAAGCAGACCAAAAACCTGCACCCAAAGCTAAGGAACAGGCTAAACCCGTTCCCGAGAAGCTTGATAAAAAGGTAGAGGTTAAAGCCGATAAAAATCAACAAGCAAAGGCAGATAAAAAGCCTGAGTTTAAAAAGGATGAAACCAAAAATCCTGCTAAAAATAAAAACGCAGAGGCTAAAAATCCTGAGAACAAAAAGCCTGAGGGTAAGAAACCCGAAAACAAAAAGCCTGAGAACAAAAAGCCCGAGGTTAAAAGCGAGCCCATTGTTATTCCGCCTCAGCCTAAAAAGGAAAAAGCAGGTGGCCCCGCTCCCAACCGTGGCCCTCAGGAAATTCGCCGCGTAGATACCAGAGCAAATAATGTGGATATTGAAAAATATAACGAAAAATATGAGAATATTGCGCCTGCAAACACCATGAAGGATAATATGCAGCGTAAACAAAAAATCAAGCAAAAATCACGTGACCAAAGACGTCCACAAGGTGTTAAGCGTGAAACCGAGGCAGACCGTATCCGCCGTATGCAGCTTGAAAAAATCAAAAAGACCCCCGTTACCGTTACGGTTGGTGATGAGATTACAGTAGGAGAGCTTGCCGCAGGTCTTAAAAAGACTGCCGCAGAGGTTATCAAGGTTCTTATGAAACTTGGTGTTATGGCATCCGTTTCTCAAACAATCGACTACGATACCGCTGAAATAGTTGTTTTAGAGCTTGGCTGCAAAATCAAAAAGGCGGTTGTTGTTACCATTGAAGAAAGAATTATGGATGATACCGAGGATACTGCGGAAAGCCTAAAGGAAAGAGATCCTATCGTAGTTGTTATGGGTCACGTTGACCATGGTAAAACCTCCCTTCTTGACGCTATCCGCAACGCAAAGGTTACCGCTACTGAGGCGGGTGGTATTACACAGCATATCGGTGCATATCGTGTAAATCATGAAGGTCACAATATCACCTTCCTTGATACCCCCGGTCACGCCGCATTTACATCTATGCGTCAGCGTGGTGCAATGTCTACCGATATCGCCATTTTGGTTGTTGCCGCTGATGACGGTATTATGCCACAGACTGTTGAGGCTATTAACCATGCAAAGGCAGCAAACGTTCAAATAATTGTTGCAATCAATAAAATGGATAAGCCCGAAGCAAATCCCGACCGTGTTAAGCAGCAGCTTACCGAGCATTCTCTTGTTCCCGAGGAGTGGGGCGGTGACGTTATCTGCGTTCCCGTTTCAGCACACACCCATATGGGTATCGACGTTCTTCTTGAAAACGTTCTTCTCCTTGCAGAGATGGCAGAGCTTAAAGCTAACCCTGATCGCCGAGCAAAGGGTGTTGTTATTGAGGCCAGACTTGATAAAGGCCGCGGCCCTGTTGCAACCCTTTTAGTACAAAACGGTACCCTTAACCAAGGTGATATTATCGTTGCAGGTACTTCGGTTGGTAGAGTTCGTATTATGACCAACGAAAAAGGTCAAGCCCTTAAAACCGCAGGTCCTTCTGTTCCTGTTGAAATCACAGGTCTTGCAGAGGTGCCCTCCGCAGGTGACGATTTTGATGCCGTTTCAGATGAGCGTCTTGCACGTCAACTTGTTGAGCAGAGAAAACAAAAGGCTAAGGAAGCACAGTTCAGTGCCGCACAAAAGGTTACCCTTGATAATCTCTTCAGTCACCTTGAAGAGGGCGATATGAAAGAACTTAACGTTATTGTTAAGGCCGACGTTCAAGGCTCTGTTGAGGCTGTTCGCGAGAGCTTGGAGAAAATCAGCAATGAGGAAGTTCGTGTTAGAGTTATTCACGGCGGTGTTGGTGCTATCAACGAGTCTGACGTTATGCTCGCAGGCACATCAGGTGCTATTATCGTAGGCTTCAACGTTCGTCCTGACGCAGTTGCCAAAGAAACTGCTGAGCGTGACGGTGTAGATATTCGCACCTATCGTGTAATTTACGATTGTATTGAAGAAATTACTGCCGCTATGAAGGGTATGCTCGCACCTAAATTCCGCGAGGTTCAACTAGGTCAAATCGAGGTTCGTAATACCTATAAGATTTCCAGCATCGGTACCGTTGCAGGTTGTTATATCACAGATGGTAAGGTTACCCGTAATGCCCAAATCCGCGTTGTTCGTGACGGCATTGTATTGGCAGAGGACAAAATCGCATCTCTCCGCCGCTTTAAGGATGACGTTAAAGAGGTTGCTCAGGGTTATGAGTGCGGTATCACCTTGGAAAAATACAGCGACGTTAAGGAAGGCGACGTATACGAAGCCTTCATTATAGAGGAGTATAGAGATTAATGGCAGGATTTAAACACGGAAGAATCACTTCCGACATTCAGTTAGCTATGTCCGGGCTGTTGCGTGAGGTAAAAGACCCTCGCGTCAGCCCCCTCATAGGCGTCGTAAAGGTAGATGTTTCGGGAGATTTATCCTACGCTACCATTTACGTAAGTGCTATTGATGGGTACGAGGCTACCGTAAATTCGGTTAAGGGGCTTAAAAGTGCGGCAGGATATTTACGCCGTGAGCTTGGAAGTCGTCTTAGACTTCGCAAGGTCCCCGAGCTTCGTTTTGTTGCCGATGATTCCATAATAAAAAGTGCCGAGATTATGAATATAATTGAAGGCTTTGATAAAAAGGAAGGTAATCCTTCAAAAGAGGAGAATTAGTTTGAACGAAAACCGTTTTATAACCCTTTCCGAGGCGGTAGATTTTTTAAAAGATAAGGATAATTTTGTTATTCTTACCCACCAAAATCCCGATGGAGATACTCTGGGTTCGGGCTTTGGTCTTGCTATGGTTTTAAATAAATTAGGCAAAAAATCAACCGTAATCTGCTCGGATGAAATTCCTGAAAAATACTCTTATTTTACAAAATTTGCACCTCAAAATGCCGATTCCCATAAGGATTTAACCGTTGTTGCCGTTGACGTAGCAGATGTTAAATTACTTGGGAAATTAGAAAAAGAGTACGCAACTAAGGTGGAACTTTGCATCGACCATCACGTTTCAAACATTGGTTATGCAAAAAAAACCTATCTGGATAGCAGTGCCGCCGCAAACTGCGAATGTATTTTTGATTTGGCAAAGGCTATGGCGGTAGAGGTGGATGAAAATCTGGCGCTTGCTCTTTATACAGGCATTTCTACCGATACAGGTTGTTTCAGATTCTCTAATACAACCGCCAAAACCCATCGTATAGGTGCCGATTTAATCGAGCTTGGTATTGATACGGCTGAAATCAACCGCATTATGTTTGAGACTAAAAGCCGTCTTAGAATTGAACTCGAAAGAATGGCCTTAGAGGCTATGGAGTTCCATTTTAACGATACCTGTGCTATTATAACCGTAACACGTGAAATGTACGAAAAAACAGGTTGTAAGGATGAGGATTTAGAGGGTATAACTTCTATTTCCCGCAGTATTGAGGGCGTTATGGTTGGCGTCACTTTAAGAGAAAGAGAAGAAGGCGGATTTAAAATATCAGTTCGCACCTATCCGCCCATTGATGCATCTGAAATTTGCAAACGTGTTGGTGGAGGCGGTCATATACGAGCCGCAGGCTGTCAGCTTGGTGCAGAGTTTACCGCCACAGAGGCCAGAGCCGAAATGCTAAAGCACGTAAAGGCAGTTATGGAGGAAAATCTTGCAGGGTCTGTTACTTATAAATAAGCCGGAGGGTATAACCTCCTTTGGCGTTGTGGCAAAAATTAAATGGTTGCTTCATACCAAAAGAGTAGGGCATACAGGAACCCTGGACCCTATGGCTACAGGGGTTTTGCCTATTTTAGTGGGCAGACCTACCGTTCTTTGCAGCCATCTTTTAGACGCCGATAAAGAATATATTGCAGGGGTAAAGCTTGGTATCACTACCGATACTTTAGATATAACCGGAAATATCCTCTCAAAAAAGGAAGTATCGGTTACAAAAGAAAAATTACTGGAAGTTTTGGATAGATTTTTAGGCAAACAACTGCAAACACCGCCTATGTTTTCCGCCCTGAAAAAGGATGGCGTTCGCCTTTATGACCTTGCACGTCAGGGTGCTGAGGTGGAGCGTGAGGCGAGGGAAATTACAATTTTTGAAATTGAACTGTTAGAGTTCAGTGATGGTGAATTTAAAATCAGAGTCCTTTGCTCAAAGGGGACATATATCCGCTCCCTTGCCGATGATATCGGCAAGGCTTTAGGCACAGGTGCTACCCTTACTTCCTTAAAACGTACCAAAACTGCAGGCTTTAATATTGAGGAGTGTGTGGATTTAGATTCCCTTACTCCCGAAAATATATCAAGCTTTTTAAAAAATGCCGAACTTGCAGTTTTAAACTATCCGGAGATTAACGTTTCTGCAAAACAGGCCGAGCGTTTTTCAAATGGTGGCGAGTTGGCTCTTGAAAGACTGCATTTTTCCGATTCTCCCTTAAACGGGGTGCTTTATCGTGTGAAAAGCAGTGATAAATTTTTAGGTCTGGGTCAGGTGGATTTAGAAAAATCTGCCCTTAAAATAAAGTGTTTAACCTATCATTCCTCAGATAAAAATTAAACACTTTAAAAAGAAAGGAAGTAGCAATATGCCCGAATATGCAGTTGCCCTTGGCACCTTTGACGGACTTCACTTAGGGCATAAAGCGGTGCTTCAAAACATATTAAATAAAGGTTGCACACCCTTGGTTTTAACCTTTAATTTACCACCAAAAATAAATCAAAAAACAAACCTTATTATGTTGCCTGATGATAAGATAAAGGCGTTAACCGACCTTGGAATTAAGGTGGAGGTTTTGGATTTTGATAAGGTTAAAGATATTTCGGATACCCAATTTCTTTCCTTTGTTAAAAAGGAATTTTCGCCGAAAATAATTGTAACAGGTTACGATTTTCGTTTCGGCAAGGGTGCTTTGGGCACCACCGAATCCCTTGCTGATTTTTGCAAGGAAACGGGTATTGAATATATTTGCACCAATGCAGTTTTGTCAAAGGATATTCCCGTTTCAAGCACTCAAATAAGGGACTTTATAAAAAAAGGCGAAATAAAAAGTGCAAACGAAATGTTGGGACGGTATTTTTCCTTTTCGGGTGACGTGGCTCATGGTGATGAGAGGGGTAGAGTAATAGGCTTCCCCACCATAAACATCCCATATCCTACCTCACTTGTTGTTCCAAAATTCGGAGTTTATGCAAGTCTTACCGAAATTGACGGTAAGCTTTACAACTCGGTAACCGATATTGGTGTACGCCCAACCTTTCAAACAGATTTTGTTATAAGCGAAACAAATATTATAAACTTTAGCGGAGAGGTCTATGGAAAAAATGCCAAAATTCATTTGGTTGATTTCATAAGGCCGGAAACCAGGTTTAATGGTTTAGAGGAACTTAAATCGGCTATTACCAACGATAAAAAAAGTGCCGAAGAAATTTTAAAAAGCATTCAAATTTTAAAATAAAGGCTATAGGCTTTTATATAAATTTATTTTCAAATCAATTTTCTTTACTATCAGAAAGGAGATTACAAATGCAAGAAATTAATAATCTTTGTATGGGATGTATGAGTAGCTTGAGCGGCGAAAAGGTTTGCTCGGTATGTGGTTTTGACGGTCAAAATTATAACGAGCCCAATAGTTTACCACTTCGTACCGTCCTTGCAGGTAGATACGTAGTAGGTAAGGTGCTTTCCAAAACGGAGGATACCATTACTTATTTAAGCTTCGATACAGTTACTGAATCGGTTGTAAGAATAACTGAGTATTTCCCCCTAGGTTTATGCCAAAGAGGAAGTGACTCAACCGTAATTATCGGGCAGGAAACAGCGTTTGTTTACAATGATGGTCTTATGAAGTTTACCGAGTTAAACAAAAAATTGGCATCATTTACCGATATTTCCGCAATTTATAGAATTATTGACGTTTTTGAGGTAAATAACACCGTATATTCCGTAACCGAAAATCCTCCCGGAATTTCCTATAAAGAGTTTTTGCTCCGTAACGGCGGCTCTCTTACCTGGGAGCAGGTTCGCCCCTTGATTCTTGCTTTAATCAATTCTATCAACGCTCTCCATCAAAGGGGTGTATTCCACGGCGCCATTTCTCCTGAGACCTTGATTGTGGGACGTGACGGAAGACTCCGTATGATAGATTTTTGTATACCCGCCTTCCGTAGTGCAGAGAGTGCTATGTCTGCACCACTTTATCCCGGTTTTGCGGCTATTGAGCAATATAACGGTGGCAACGTTACTGCCGCTACCGACGTTTATGCAGTAGGTGCAATTCTTTTCCGTACCCTTACAGGCAACCCACCACCCGATGCAAAACAACGTCTTGAAAAGGATAATATGACCTTCTCTCGCTCGGTTGCTGAGCAGGTTCCCAGAGGCGTTTTAATTGCAATGGCAAACGCTTTAAGATTAGACCCCGCAAGCCGTACTAAAACAATGGTTGCTTTACGTGAGGGAATTCAGGCTGCCGACCTTTCTGTTTCTGCAACTCCAAAACAGCAAAACGCAAATGCAAGTGTAAATAATCAAAACAACGGAAACAATAAAAAATCAGGCGGTAATAAAAAATATATTTTAATTGCCGCACTTGTTACCATTTTGTTAATCGGTGCAGGCGTAGGCGTATTTTATTATTTAAGTCAAGGCAGTGATGAGGTAGATGAATCATCATCTTCACAGCTTTCCAGCTATGAGTCCTACAACATTATAAGTGCATCTTCAACACCTGAAAAGTATATGTCCGTTCCCGATTTTTCCGGCAAATCTTACGCAGAGCTTATGGAAGATGATGCATATGAAGAATATGCAGAGTGGTTTGACTTTAAGGTAGTAAGAAAAGAGTACAACAACAAGTATTCCAGAGGTAAAATTTGTGCTCAATCGGTAAAGATTGGCACCGCCGCCAAAAAAGGAACCGTTGTTGAATTCACCGTAAGCCTTGGCCCCGATAAGATAACCATTCCCAGAGAATTAGAGGGTATGAATAAAGACGAAGCCGTTATAGAAATGTTAAAACGCGGCGTAGATTTTAATAATATTCACGTTGAGGAAAAAATGGGTGAAGAGACGGATAAGCAATTTATAGTTATTGAAACCGTACCTGCCATGGGTGAGAAAATCAGCCCCGACGAGAGTATTACAATTTATTATAATAACAACTATAAAGAACCTGAACCCGATTACCAAGATTATCTTAACGAATATTTAGATGACGAAAATCCAAATCAAGGCAATCCTCAAAATTGGTAAAGGGTAACTAACAATGAAAAAATATATTTTAGCCTTAGATCAAGGAACAACAAGCTCCCGTGCAATTTTATTCTCCCGCACGGGAGAAATTGTATCCATAGCCGCAAAGGATTTTAAACAGATTTTTCCTACCCCCGGTTGGGTGGAGCAAAATCCTATGGATATTTTAGAAAGTCAGATTGATTCCATCAAAACTGCCGTAGAAAAGGAAAATATCTCCCCAAAAGATATTGCGGCGGTTGGTATTACCAATCAACGCGAAACGGTAATAGTGTGGGATAAAAAAAGCGGTAAGCCGGTATGTAACGCCATTGTGTGGCAATGCCGTCGTACTGCCGATATTTGCGAAAATTTAAAATCACGAGGTCTTGAGGATTTTATAAAAAATATCACCGGACTGCCAATAGACGCCTATTTCAGCGGTACTAAAATAAAATGGATTTTAGATAACGTTCCGGGTGCTCGTAAGAAGGCGGAAGCAGGTCAGCTCCTTGCAGGTACGGTGGATAGTTGGCTGATCTGGAATTTAACAGGTGGTAAGCATCACATTACCGACCTTTCTAATGCATCTCGCACAATGCTTTTTGATATAAATAAATTAGAGTATTCCAAAAAACTTTGTGAAACCTTAAATATTCCCATAAAAATGCTTCCAAAGGTGGTAGCATCAAGTGATATTTATGGGGAAATCGATTGCGATATGCTCCCCGAATTCAAGGGTATTCCCATTTGTAGTGCCATTGGTGACCAACAGGCTTCTCTTTTTGGTCAATGTTGCTTCGAAACAGGTGATGTGAAAAATACCTATGGTACAGGTTGCTTTACCCTTATGAATATTGGTGAAAAACCAATTTTATCTAACAATTTAATTACAACCATCGGTTGGAAAATAGGTGAAAAAATCATATACGCCGCTGAGGGTAGCGTTTTTAATGCAGGCTCCTCAATAAAATGGCTCAGAGACGAGCTTGGTATTATTTCAAAACCAAGTGAGTGTGATACCCTTGCCGAATCCCTTGAAGATAACGGTGGAGTTTATTTTGTTTCGGCATTTACAGGTCTTGGGGCACCCTATTGGGATATGTATGCACGTGGCACCCTTACAGGACTAACAAGGGGAACGGGCAGGGCTCATATATGTCGTGCTGTTTTGGAGGGCATTGCCTACCAGGTAACCGATCTTGTGCGTGCAATGGAAAAGGAATTCAGTTGCCCCATTACCGTAATCAAGGTGGACGGCGGTGCATCAGTAAGTAGATTTTTAATGCAATTTCAGTCAAATATGCTCTCTCTTGAGGTTAAGCGTCCTATCGTTACCGAGGCAACTGCCTTTGGTGCGGCTATGCTTGCCGGCCTTGCTATAGGCTTTTGGAGTAGCACAGAAGAAATTGCTAAAATGGTGGAAGATAAAGGATATACCGTATTTTCTCCCGAGATTTCCCTTACCGAGGCAGATAGACTTTATTCCTTGTGGCAAACCGCAGTAAGACGTACAAAAAGCGATATTTAAACTGCAGATAGGGGCAATTTTGAGAAGATTGTAGTAAAATTATATAATTTTTTCAATTTTTATTAAAAAACTATTTACATTTTGATAACAATGTGATAAAATCAACTTGCTTGATGATTTCGGGCACAGAAAAAACAATTTTTGGAGGAAATTATTATGAAAAAGTTATTAGCAGTATTACTCGCAGTTGCTCTTATGTTCTCATTTGCAGCATGCAAAAGCGAAGAGGAGAAAGCAGCAGATGCTCTTAAAGAAGCATTTGAAGATCTCGCTTAATATTTTTAAAAGTGTAAAATTTGTTTAATGCAAATTAACTTTAAAAAACATAATAAACAATAAAAAGTAGTTTTGGTTTACCAAGGCTACTTTTTGTTATTAAATCAATTTAAAATATTTTTAAAAATTTGTTTACAAACGTCTTGGTTTGTGATATAATCAACTTGCTTGATGATTTCGGGCACAGAAAAAACAATTTTTGGAGGAAATTATTATGAAAAAATTATTAGCAATTATGCTCACAGTAGCTCTTATGTTCTCATTCGCAGCTTGCGGTAGCGGTTATGACTGGGAAGATGATATGGAAGAGTTCGGGGATCTCACAAAGCAGTATTTCAATGCTCAGAAAAACGGTCAAGATGCCGACGATCTTGAGGACAAAATCGAAGCTTTAAGCGAAAAATTAGAAGAAACCGAAAAGAATGTAGAGGGCGAAGAGGCCGAAGCATTCCAAAAGGCTAAAGAAGATTTGCAAAAAGAATTGATGGAAGAATTCGGTGGAGATTTCAACTAATCAAGTTGTAATGTAAGCAAAAATTTGGAGAATGGTGTTATGAAAAAATTATTAGCTATATTATTTGTTGTTGTACTTATGTTCTCATTCGCAGCATGCGGTGATGATTCAAGACTTAACAGCAACGATTGGAAAGAAGTCCTTGAAGGCTATGAGGAATTCATGGACGAGTATATTGAAGCTACCAAAAGCGGTAAAGATTTAACCGAGCTCGATAAAGAAGGCGAAAAATGGGCAGCCAAAATCGATGAGTTAGGCCAAACCTTAGAGGGTGAGGAAAAGGAAGAGTTCCAAAAAGAAGCAGCAAGAATCACTATGAAGGTTATAGGCGGTATGGATATGAGTGATCTTGGAGATTCTTTAGGTGGTAACAGCGACAACGATTTAGGTCTTGGCGATTACGGTGATTCAGATTTAGATTTCGACGATTACAGCGATGATGATTTAGGTCTTGGTGATTACAGTGATGAGCTTAACGACTTAAACGATGCTATTGGTGATTTAGAAGACGCTTTTTCAGGCTTTGATTACTAATATTACATAATAAAAATAAAAGGATAGTTTTGGAGTGTTTCCAAGACTATCCTTCTTTTTTAGCTATAAAAAATATTTGCTTTTTACAAATAATATGGTATAATAAAAGGGAATTTAATTTTTCGGAGGCTTTACTATGAAAAAATTATTAGCCATTATGATTATATTGGTTATTGCTTTAACTTTTTCGGGATGCGATAGTGATAATCCCATTGAGCAGGCTCGTGCCTTTGTGTTTGGTGGTGGCGATGATGACGTAACCTACAATAGCTCACGTTATTATGATTATACCTCGAGTAATTACTACAACGATTACACCTCAAGCAATTATTATGATTATTATGATAACTACTCTTCTAATAGTTATTATGATTATTATAATGATTATAATAATTATTCATCAAACAGTTATTATGATGATTACACCTCTAACTACTATGATAGCTACACCTCTACCGATTCTTGGGATGATGAGTTTGAGGAGTATGAAATACTAGTTGGAAGATATTATGAATATTCTCGCTCAGGCTTGAATGTTAGCGGAATTGAAGCACAAATAGCTGCTTTAGATAATGAACTGGATATAATCTATGAAGGACTCTCCGAAAGCGATAAAACGAAGTTCACACAGGATGCTTCGGCATTTATCTCAAAAATGGAATCAACTTATGGTTATACATTTTAATAATTTAGTTTTTAAAATTGTAATTAAATAAAAACTTCAAAAAAGGTAGGGTCTGAATTTTTGTCAATTCAATAATATTTCCTCAAAACAATCCATATAATGTGTTGACAGTGTGTGCATAATGTGTTACAATATGCATAGAATAATAACGGAGGTGTATTATATGGAGTCCACTAATTTGAATATTCGGACGGACAAGGAAGTTAAAGCTCAGGCTGAAAAGCTTTTTGATGCTTTAGGGCTTAATATGACTACTGCTGTTAATATCTTTTTAAGGCAGGCTATCAGAGAGAATGGTATTCCTTTTGAAGTAAAGTTGAACACTCCTAACGAGACTACCGCCGCTGCTATCCGTGAGGGCAGAACTATTGCCTACGATAGAACCGCAATCGGTTATGATAATATGGATGATTTAAGGGCGGCACTTGAAGTATGAGGTACGAAGTTAGATTTACAACACAGTTCAAAAAGGATTTAAAACTCGCTAAGAAACAAGGTAAGGATACAGAAAAACTTTTTTCAGTAATTGAAAAGCTGGCTAATGGCGAACCTTTGGAAGAAAAATATCGCGATCACGATTTAGGCGGTAATTACAAAGGTTGTCGAGAATGCCATATAGAACCTGATTGGTTGCTGGTATATGAAATTATTGACGATGTTCTTGTCTTAATGCTATACAGAGTTGGCAGTCATTCAGATTTGTTCCGATAAAAAGCAAACACAGTTCTTTTATTTAAAAGAACTGTGTTTTTTATGTTATAGTAAAAATTAAATTTTAAAGAATGCTGCCGTCGGGTTTAAAAAGAGGTAATTTTTCAAGATAAACAATGTCATCTCTGTCTTGGGCATCGCCCTCGGCAAGTACGGTCATTTTTCCAACTGTAATACCGCCCGCCTCTTTTACCAACTGCTCAAGGGCGTAAAGGGATTCGCCGGTAGAAATAACGTCATCTATAATAAGAACTCTTTTGCCCTTCATTTTTTCGGCATCGGCTGTGTCAAGGTATAATTTTTGCTCAGCGGCGGTGGTGATAGAGCGAACGTTTACCTCTAAAACACCGGTCATATAAAGCTTTGGTGCCTTACGGGCAAGCATATAATAATCATCCCCGTTAAGTCTTGCCATTTCGTGGGTTAGGGGAATACCCTTAGCCTCGGCGGTTATTAAGTAATCGTATTCGGGGGCTCTTTTTAAAAGCTCCTTTGCACAAGCGGTGGTAAGCTCGGTATCGCCAAACATTACAAAGGCACCAATGTAAAGATTTTCGTTTACGGGGCAAAGTGGAAGCTTGCGGTCGCAACCCGCAATTTTCATGGAATGATAAAGCATATTTTAAAAACTCCTTTTGAATTTTAAATATATTACTATAACATTATACTACTTTGTTTTTGCAAGGTCAAGGAAAACAAAGGTATAAATATTTCAATATTTTTCCTAAGATTTTAATAAACCCATATTTTTTTAAAAAATATCTTTATTTAAAGTAATTTTTTTACAAATTATACTTTATTTTTCATTCTTTGTTTGATATAATGTATTATGTATTGTTTTATCCAAAAATAATTACTTGTTGAAAGGATTTTATATAATGGGATTTTTAGAAAAATTATTTGGTAATTACAGCAAAAAAGAAATAAAACGAATTATTCCTTTACAAGAAAAGGTTATAGCATTGGAGGAGGAGTATAAAAAACTCACCGATGCCCAGCTAAAAGCAAAAACTACTGAGTTTAAAGAGCGTATTGCCGCTATGGAAACCTTAGATGACATTTTGCCCGAGGCCTTTGCAACCTGTCGCGAGGCAAGTGACCGTGTACTTGGTATGCGTCATTTCCCTGTGCAAATCTTAGGCGGTATTATTTTGCATCAAGGCAGAATAAGTGAAATGAAAACCGGTGAGGGCAAAACCCTTGTTGCAACCCTACCTGCATATCTTAACGCACTTTCAGGCAAGGGCGTTCACATTGTAACTGTTAATGATTATCTTGCAAAGCGTGACTCTGAATGGATGGGTAAGCTTTACGGATTTTTAGGTCTTAAAGTAGGTCTTATAATTCATGGTATGAATCACGATGAGAAAAAAGCCGCATATGATGCCGACATTACCTACTGTACCAATAACGAACTTGGATTTGATTATCTTCGTGATAATATGGCAATTTATAAGGAGCAACGCGTACAACGTGAGCATAACTTCGCCATTGTGGATGAGGTTGACTCAATTTTAATAGATGAAGCAAGAACACCTCTTATTATCTCAGGCAGAGGAGAGGAATCTACCGGTCTTTACGTGGCTGCAAATAAATTTGCAAAATCCCTTAAAATGGTTAAGGTTACCGAGACCGACGACAAGCGTTCAGATGAGGAAACCAACTACGACGGCGATTACGTTGTGGATGAAAAGGCAAGAAGTGCTACACTTACCCCCTCGGGTGTTAAAAAGGCTGAGCAGGAATTCAAAATTGATAACCTTACCGATGCAGAAAATATGGTTATTGCTCATCATATTAACCAGGCAATCAAGGCTCACGGCGTTATGAAGCGTGATGTTGATTACGTTGTTAAGGATGGCGAGGTTATTATTGTTGATGAATTTACAGGCCGTTTAATGTTTGGTAGACGTTATAACGAGGGACTCCATCAGGCGATTGAGGCTAAGGAGGGCGTTAAGGTTGCTCATGAATCCAAAACCCTTGCAACCATCACCTTCCAGAACTTCTTTAGACTTTATTCCAAGCTTTCGGGTATGACAGGTACCGCTACAACTGAGGAAAACGAGTTCAGAAAAATCTATAATCTTGACGTTGTTGAAATACCAACAAATAAACCCGTTATCCGTAAGGATAATAACGACGTTATCTATAAAACCGAGCTTGCAAAGTTCAACGCTGTTATTGAGCATATTAAAGCTTGCCACGCAAAGGGTCAACCTGTTTTGGTTGGTACCGTTACTATCGAAAAGTCTGAAATACTAAGCTCAATGCTCAAAAAAGCGGGCATTCCCCATAACGTGCTAAACGCAAAGCACCATGAAAAAGAAGCAGAGATAATTGCTCAGGCGGGTAAATTTGGTGCAGTTACAATCGCCACCAATATGGCGGGTAGAGGTACCGATATTATGCTTGGCGGTAACGCTGAGTTTTTGGCAAGAAAAGAGCTTAAAGCCGAGGGCTTTAGCGATGAAATCATTGCCGAAGCCACAGGCTATGCCGATACTGACGACGAGGATATTTTATTAGCCAGAGAAAAATTTGCAACCTATCTTGCAAAATATAAGGAGCAAATTGCCCCTGAGGCCGAAAAGGTAAGGGAGGCAGGAGGTCTTTCCATTATTGGTACCGAGCGTCACGAATCACGTCGTATTGATAATCAGTTAAGAGGTCGTGCCGGTCGTCAAGGTGACCCCGGTGATACTAAGTTCTACGTTGGTCTTGATGATGATTTAATGCGTCTTTTCGGTGGCGAAAGGGTAAGCAGAATTATGTCAATGCTCAAGGTTGACGAAAATCAGCCCCTCGAAACAGGCATACTTTCAAGCTCTATTGAGAGTGCACAGGGTAGAGTAGAGGCCAGAAACTTTGGTATCCGTGAAAGAGTTTTAGAGTATGATGACGTTATGAATCAACAACGCGAGCTTATCTATAAGCAACGTAATCAGGTTCTTGACGGCGAGGATATTAAGCAGAAAATCCGCGGTATGGTTGAGGTAACCCTTAAAGAAGAGGTGGCTAACCATATTGAGGATTCCGACGTGCATGACGATTGGGATTTAGAGCCTCTTAAAAAGCGTTTTGGCGGCTGGCTCCTTAAAGAGGGTGACTTGGAATTCACCTTAGAGCAGCTTGGCAATACCACCTATGAAGATATTGAAAATCTTTTTGTAGAGCGTGCTAACCAGCTTTTGGATGCTAAGGAAGAAATGTATTCCGAAGAAAAAATGCGTGAAATCGAGCGTTACATTCTTCTAAAAACTGTAGACGAGCATTGGATGGAGCATATTGATGCTATGGATGATCTCCGTCAGGGCGTGGGACTTCGCAGTTACGGTCAGCATAATCCCGTTGTTGAATATCGTAACGACGGTACAGATATGTTTAATAATATGACCGACTCCATTCGCAGAGAAACTGCTATGCGTGTTCTGACCGTTCAGTTCAAAACTGATGAAGAGGTAAAGAGAGAAAAGGTTGCCGAAGAAACATCCTCCTCTGATGACGGTAGCGTAGACCGTACCGTTCGTGGCAAGGGAATTCAAAGCAAAAATGGACTTTGCCCTTGCGGAAGCGGTAAAAAGTATAAACGCTGTTGCGGAAAAGATATCGACTAGCTTAAAGCTATTAGAGAGGTTCAAATGATTAAAAATCTGCGTGTTTGTGATAATGTGAATCAATTGGCGGCTGAGCCACCATACCGCTTTACCTTTGAGGTGGAAAATATTTCTCCCAAAACCTTTACTGCTGTTATTTTAAATGAAAGTGGGCATACGGTATGGCAGCAAAGCGAAGAATACACCATACCTTATGTTTTGGCAAAAACCGAGCTTAAAAGGCTTGAAAATTACACCTTTAAACTAACCCTTTTTGATGAGAATAAGGAGCTTTGCACCGCCGAAACGGTTTTTAAGGTAGGTCTCCTTGGCGATTTTGAAGATGCTCAGTTTATCTCTGCCGCATTTTTTGATACCGCTCCGATTTTACACAGATGCTTTGAGGTGGAGTCCACCGAAAACGCAGTTTTATATCTTTTAACTCTTGGCTTTTCAAAATGCTACATCAACGGCAAGCCGGTAAGTGATGACTTTTTTGACGTAAACTCCGATTACCATAAGCGAAGCTATGAAAAAATGCAGCTTATCTATCCCTTGAACGATGAGTTCTCGTATTCACAATATTACAGAGCTTATGACGTATCCTCCCTTTTGGAGAAAGGCGAAAACCACATTGCGGTGGTGTTGGGCAACGGTTGGTACAATCAGTGTGCTCGTATTGCCGAGGGACATATGGAGTATGGCGAGCCGAAAATAAAGCTTATGCTAAAAACCGATTCCGATACCATTGTTTCGGATGAAGATTTTGAGTCTATAGAAAGTCATATAATCTACAATCAGCTTTTTATAGGCGAAATGCAGGATTTAACAACCCCCTTTGCACCCGCACTTTTTGGCGATGCGGATGAAATTTCTTCTGTGGTGCTGCATTCTTCTGAGGATGCGGTGCTCAGAGCCGCACATTTCCCTGCCGATAAGGTAATAAACAAAATAACTCCAACCCCCGTTTTAAACGGTGAGGATTTTGTGATTTATGATGCAGGTAGAAATCTCTCGGGCGTTGTAGAGATAACCACCTCGGCGGAATACGGTGAAAAAATAACAATTTCTTACGGTGAATACCTTACCGATAAAGGCGAGCTTGGATACACCTATGATCAGACCGATGTTTATGTAGCATCGGGTAGAGAGGGCGAAAAGGCCGCTCCGTTTTTTGCTTGGCACGGTTTCAGATATTTTAAGGTTGAGGGCTATGTTACCGATGTTACCGTTTTAGAAATCGAGACCGATTTAAGGCCCGAGGGCGATTTTAAATTCACCAACGAATTACTTAATGATGCGGTAAAAATCTATAAAAATTCTCAGTGGAGCAATATGCACTGTGGCGTACCCAGCGACTGCCCCCACCGTGAGCGGCTTGGCTACACAGGCGACGGTCAATTAACGGCCGGAAGTGCTATGTTTTTAGCGGATTGCCGTTCCTTTTACCGCAAATGGATAAGAGATATTGCCGACGGTCAGTGCAAAAAATCGGGACACGTTCAGCATACCGCCCCCTTTGGCGGAGGCGGTGGTGGTCCTGCAGGCTGGGGCGGTGCAATGATAATCCTGCCTTGGCAGTATTATCTCCATTACGGCGAAATTGATATTTTAGAGGAATATTATCAAAATATGCTTAGATTTTCCGATTATATGGAGAGCCGAAGCGAAAATAATTTGGTTGTTCGTGAGGAGAAGGACGGTTGGTGCCTTGGCGAGTGGTGCACCCCCGAAAAGGTGGAGCTGACCGAAAGCTATGTGAACACCTGTCTTTATGTAAAACAGCTTGGCATATTAAAGCAGATTTCCGAGCTTTTAGGCGATTATGCCGTTGCAGGTGAGATAGAGCAAAAAATTATAGTTAAACGCACCGCCATAAAAAGCACATTCCTTAAAGACGGTGTGTGGGACTGCGGCAAGCAGGCCGCTCCGTTTTTTGCATATGCGGCAGGCATTATATCGTTAGATGGGATTATTCCTTATCTTGAAGAGTACCGAGGCGGCAGTCTTGATACCGGAATTTTCGGTTTCCCCTTACTGATTAAGGCGTTTTTCGATGCCGATATGGGGGATACTGCTATTAGTCTTATAACCAGAACCGATGCACCGTCAGTATCAAGTATGGTAACTAGGTTAAACTGCACCACGCTTTGTGAAAATCTTAATGGCGACGGTTCACGTAATCATCCAATGTTTGGGTCATTTATAGAAATTATTATTGAAAATATGCTTGGCGTAAATCTCAAAAAGGAGACGGCAGGCTTTACGGGTGATTGGCGTACAGCTCCCATAAAGGGCGCAAGTGGCAGAATATTCACCCCAAACGGATATATTGATATTTAAAAAGATTCATAAATTAAGAAGGTTTTTAAAATGCATATTAAGGATGCAAAAAGAGTAGTAATTAAAATAGGTTCATCAAGCCTTACCTATGAAAACGGCAAGCCAAATCTTCGCAAAATTGAAAAACTGGCAAGAGTTGTATCTGACCTTAAAAACAGCGGCAAGGAGATTGTGCTGGTATCCTCAGGTGCTATTGCCGTTGGCGTTGGTCGATTGGGGCTTAAAGAGCGTCCCACAACTACAAGGGGCAAGCAGGCGGCGGCCGCTATTGGTCAGTGCGACTTAATGAGTATTTATGACCGCTTTTTCTCTGAGTACGGCTACGTTCCTGCCCAAATTCTTATCACCCGTGACGTTATAGATAATGATGAACGCCGAAATAATGTAGTCAATACTATTGAGGCGATTTTAGAGCTTGACGCCATTCCTGTTATAAATGAAAATGATAGCGTTTCCTTTGAGGAAATTCTCTTTGGTGATAATGATAATCTTTCGGCAATAGTTGCCGATTTATCGGGTGCGGATACCCTTGTTATTTTAACC